>JASLBZ010000145.1 GCA_030146285.1 Neisseriaceae bacterium
ACTGGGGCCGTCGTCAATTGGCATACCCAATCGACAAAATTCATAAAGCACATTATGTGTTGATGAATATTGAATGTGAGCCTGCTGTTGTTGAAGAAATCGAAACTGCTTTCCGCTTTAACGATGCTGTTCTACGTCACTTAACAGTGAAAGAAAAACACGCAATCACTGAAGCTTCTCCAATGATGAAAGAAGAGAAAGCAAAAGATTTGCTAGGTAACAACGCAGCTAAAGAAGAAGTTGCGGCTGAAGCTGAAGCTTAATTGGAAAATTTTGTCGCATTAGCAGCAAAAATTCGTCAGGTTTCTGACGTTCGTTATACCCCAGCGGGTTTGCCTGTTTTGGAAATGCTTTTAGAACATGCTTCTGAGCAACATGAAATGGGTAAGAATCGCATTGTAAAATGCGAGATTAATGCCAAGTTATTGGGACAAATGGCACTGGCGTGGAAGGACACTGTAGACAATATGGTCAAGGTCGAAGGATTTTTGGCTTGTCGCAGTTTCAAAGATTCGCGTCTGGTGTTACACATTCAAAACATTGAACACTTAAAAGGTTAAACGACATGGCTCGTCATACATTTAAACGTAAAAAATTCTGTCGTTTTTCGGCAGAAGGCATCAAATCAGTTGATTATAAAGCAACTGATTTATTAAAAGACTTTGTTGCTGAAAACGGCAAAATCATCCCTGCACGTATCACTGGTACTAAAGCAGGCTATCAACGTCAACTTTCTGTTGCAGTGAAACGCGCACGCTTTTTAGCTTTGTTGCCATACACTGATCAACATAAATAAGAAGGAAACACAACATGCAAATTATTCTTCTTGAAACAGTTGGCGGCTTGGGTAACTTAGGCGATGTAGTAACTGTAAAAAATGGTTACGCTCGTAACTTCTTGATTCCTCAAAGCAAAGCACGTCGCGCTACTGAAGCTAACTTGGCTGAATTTGAAGCACGTCGCGCTGAGTTAGAAGCACGTCAAGCTGAAGTATTAAAAGAAGCTCAAGAACGTCAAGCTAAATTAGATGGCCAAACCATCACCATCGCTCAAAAAGCAGGTGTTGACGGTCGTTTATTCGGTTCTGTTACCAATGCTGACATCGCTGAAGCGATTGTTGCAACAGGTGTTGAAGTAATCCGTTCAATCGTACGTTTGCCAAATGGTCCTTTAAAAGCCATTGGTGAGTACGAAATCGAAGTTGCTTTGCACCACGATGCTGTTGCTACCATTAAAGTAGCTGTAGTAGCGATTGCTGTATAATTTAATATTGACATACAATATTAAAAAAGGCTGCCTGAAATCATTTTCAGGCAGCCTTTTTGTTTTGTCTTAATTCAATATTTGTTACACTAGAGCATCTATTATAATTAAGGTCATGGCAATGAAAAAAATCGCTTGTTGTGTGGCAGTAGGAATGTTGTTAGCAGGTTGTGCAACCCAAGATGTTGAAGAGGGTAAAACAGCAAGCAGCACCAAAAAACCAGTGGCTACTGTTCAAGAGCAGGTGGTGATTCCTGTAGGTGCAACCGGACTGCTTGCACGCGTGGATGTTCAGACTTTTATTGCCAACCAAGTGGCAACAGGTGAGTTTACTCGCCCTGAATTGGAAGTTTTCTTTGCCAGTGTTCAGTACAAGCAAAGCATTATTGATGCCATGAACCGCCCGGGCACATCTCGACCTTGGTATGAATTTAAGAAAAACAATGTTGATGGCACTCGAATCCCTGCGGGCAATAAGTTTTGGGCTAAAAATGTTGCCACACTTGAAGCGGTATCGAATCGCTATGGTGTTCCACCTGAAGTGATTACTGCAATTATTGGTATTGAGACCAATTACGGTGGATTTATGGGGAACTTCCGTTTGGGTGATGCTTTGACGACTTTGGCATTTAACTACCCACGCCGTGCTGAGTTTTTCCAAGAAGAATTGCGTCAATTTTTGAAAATTGCCCATGAGGAGCGCCGTGACTTATTGAGTTTCAAAGGCAGTTATGCAGGTGCGATGGGGATGCCTCAATTCATGCCTTCTAGCTACCGCGAGTGGGCCGTGGATTTCGATGGCAATGGTCAACGCGATATTTGGAATAGCATTCCAGATGCCACAGCTTCAGTTGCCAATTATTTGAAACAACATGGTTGGAAAACAGGTGGAAAAATCATGGTACCTGTTGGTGTTGAAATGACACCACAGATTCAAGCACTAATCGATGAAAAAACCGAATTAAAATACACAGTGAAACAATTGAAAAAAATGGGTATAACACCATTGGATTCGGTTGATGACAATGAAAAAGCATTCTTATTTTCATTGGAAGTTGCCCCAGGTGAATACCAATATTATTTGGGTCTAAACAACTTTTACAGCATTTGGAAATACAACAACAGTCGCATGTATGTGAGTGCGGTTAAAGCCATCGCCGATGGCGTGCGCAGTGGTGGTTAATTAAGACAATGACTTATCAAGTTCTCGCCAGAAAGTGGCGCCCCAAAAAATTTGCAGATTTGGTTGGGCAAGAGCATGTGGTTCGTGCTTTGCAAAATGCCATTTCTCAAGGCCGTTTACACCACGCGTATTTACTAACGGGCACACGTGGTGTGGGCAAAACTACCATTGCTCGTATCTTGGCCAAAAGCCTCAATTGCACAGATGCCATCAACGGTGAGCCTTGTGGTGTTTGTAGCAGCTGTACCCAAATTGATGCAGGTCGTTATGTTGACTTGTTAGAAATTGATGCAGCATCCAATACGGGCATCGACAATATCCGTGAGGTCTTGGAAAACGCACAGTATGCACCCACGGCAGGCCGCTACAAAATTTACATTATTGACGAAGTGCACATGCTCTCCAAAAGTGCTTTTAACGCCATGTTAAAAACTTTGGAAGAACCACCTGAGCATGTGAAGTTTATTTTGGCAACAACTGACCCGCATAAGGTTCCCATTACGGTTTTAAGCCGATGCTTGCAATTTGTACTGCGCCATTTGAACCCACAGCAAGTAAGTGGCTATTTGGCACAAGTGTTGGATACGGAAAATATCGCCTATGAGAAGGCAGCATTAAACCTATTAGGACATGCTGCAATGGGCTCGATGCGAGATGGTTTGAGCTTATTAGACCAAGGCATTGCATTGAGTGATGGTTGTGTCACCGAGCAAGATGTTCGCCACATGTTAGGCGCAGTAGACAAGCAGTATTTGTATGCGATGCTGCAAGCCTTGGCTGATCATGATGCCAATGCCCTGATGGCGCAAGCGCAAACCTTGTCCAGCAAAGCCGTGGGCTTCGATCATGCATTAACAGGCATGGCAACGTTATTACAGCAGTTGGCAATGATGCAGTTGGTGCCGCAAGCCTTATCAGAAGAGCCTGATTTTGCTGTTTTGCAAAGCTTATCCCAGGCTTTTTCTGGCGAAGAAATTCAACTGTATTACCAATGTGTGATTCATGGCAAAGCAGATTTAAACATCGCACCGGATGAGTATTCTGGTTTCTTAATGACTTTGTTGCGTTTATTGGCATTCAAACCCATGGCAGCGGGTGATGTGGGCTTGGGGCAGAACATTCAGGGTGCTTCTTTAAGCAATCAAAATCCAGCTCCCGCTCCCGCTATAAGTGATACCGAGCCAAAAAAGCCGAGTGAGCCTGTTGTTCTTGACAGTGTGCAGCCTAAAAGCATGGCAAAAACTGTTGTTATCGACAATCAGGCTCCGGTGAGCAATCAAGCTGCTGAGGCTCTTTTGGATGAACAAGTAAGCAGTGTTGAAACATTGCCGCCTTGGGAGGCTGACGTCGTGACAACAAGTGAGCCGACTGTTGAGCCTAGCCATCTGCTGAATCCTGTGGAGCATGTCACATCAGATGCGGCTGAAATACCATTGGACGTTCCTGAGTTGAGTTTGGAAAACTGGCCGATGTTATTGGCTGGCATTCGCTCTAAGCTGGGCAGCGCGCAGTTATTGGCCGAACATGCGGCCTTGATTGCAATTGATGTACCCAGCCAAACCTTAACATTGGCTTTGCACGCAGATGCTAAATTGTGGGCAAAACGTGAGAATTTGCTGCGTTTGTCACAAGTCATCTCCGATGCTTATGGGCAAAACTGGCAAATTGTTACTGAGGATTTAACTGATAATAACGGTATCGAAACGCCACATCAGGTACAATTGCGAGTTGATGCGCAAACCAAGGCGCAAGCCGTTGCCAATCTGGCACAAGATGCGGTGGCACAAAGTATTGTAGAAACATTCGGTGGTCAATGGCTGCCTGAATCAATTGAACCCATGAAAAATCATTAATCATTTAAGGAGTAGACCATGTTTGGAAAAGCAGGCATTGGCGGCTTGATGAAACAAGCCCAACAAATGCAAGAAAAAATGAAAGAAGCACAAGCAAATTTGGCCAATGTAGAAGTGAATGGCGAAGCAGGCGCTGGCTTGGTTAAAGTAACCATGAATTGTCATTATGGCGTTAAACGCATTGAGATTGACGACACATTATTGGCTGATGCTGCGGACGACAAAGAAATGTTAGAAGATTTGATTGCAGCTGCGGTAAATGATGCTGTTCGCAAAGCTGAAAGCACCACATCTGAGCGCATGGGACAATTTACCCAAGGCATGAATTTGCCAGCAGGTATGGGCGACTTCTTCAAGTAATGCTCTGAAGCTGCCTGAATAGGGCAGCTTTTTGTTTTGCACTGATTCATACAATAATGAAAATAAAAATAGAGAATAAAGATGTCTGATCACGATATTTTGAAACCACATCGTGATGCGATTGATTCAATTGATGCGACTATTTTGACGCTATTGAATCAACGAGCATCACATGCACAAACCATTGGTGAGCTCAAAGGCAGTGGCGTTGTGTATCGCCCCGAGCGTGAAGCTTTGGTATTGCGTCGCATCCAAGAATTGAACAGCCAATTGCCAGACAGTATTTTGTCAAATGAAGCCGTTGCCAGATTGTTTCGTGAAGTCATGAGCGAATGTTTGGCGGTGGAGCGACCTTTGACGATTGCTTATTTAGGGCCTGAGGGCACGTTTACCCAAATGGCAGCAGTGAAGCATTTTGGACATGCAGCCAAAACACAAGCTTGCGGTACGATTGACGAAGCATTTCGTTTGGTTGAATCTCGCCAAGCCGATTACGTGGTTGCACCCATTGAAAATTCTACCGAAGGTGCGGTTGGTCGCACCTTGGATTTGTTGGTGACTTCACCCTTACAAGCATGCGGTGAAGTGGTTTTGCGCATTCATCACCATTTATTGCGCGCAACTGAAAAAAAAGAAGGTATCCTGAAAATTTATGCGCATGCCCAAGCCATGGCACAATGCCATGAATGGCTGAACCACCATTTTGGGGATGATGTAGCACGAATTTCGGTTGCCAGTAATGCGGAAGCTGCACGTTTGGCAAGTTTGGATGAAAGCGCTGTTGCGATTGCATCCCAAACAGCAGCAGAACGCTACCAATTGTGTAAATTGGCCAGCAACATTGAAGACGAACCGAATAACACCACGCGCTTTTTGATTCTAGGCTACCAACAAACGACTTCAACAGGACGTGATCGCACGACCTTGATTGCTTCGGCTAAAAATAAAGTGGGCACGGTGCACAGCTTGTTAGAGGCGTTGGTGGAGAATGGCGTTTCCATGACCAAATTGGAAAGCCGTCCTTCAAAAATGGGCTTGTGGGAATATGTGTTCTTTATCGATTTAGAAGGACACATGGATGACAAAGCCGTGGGTAAAGCATTGTCTGAATTAGAAGAACGAGCAGCATTTGTCAAATGCATTGGCTCTTATCCCGTTGCAGTGTTGTAAGGGTATTTAAAGGGATTTGATGAATCACGAAATGAAAAAAATAGCCGTGTACTGCGGCTCCAATTTGGGTGAAAGCCCAGATTATTTTGCTGCAGCAAAAGATTTGGGTCATCAATTGGTCCAAAACAACATTGAACTGGTTTATGGTGGCGGTGCCATTGGTTTAATGGGCGCTGTGGCGGATGCCGTTTTGGAGGCAGGTGGGCGCGTTACTGGCGTGATACCGACTTTTTTGTTGGACAAAGAAGTGGGTCACAAAGGTTTAACCACTTTGATTGAAACTGCAGACATGACCATTCGCAAGGCCAAAATGATTGAGTTGGCCGATGGCTTTATTTCTATGCCCGGCGGCTTGGGTACATTTGAAGAATTGTTTGAAGTGTTGAGCATGTCACAATTGCGATTGCATGAAAAGCCAGTTGGTTTATTAAATGTGAATGGTTTTTACAACCCATTATTGGGTATTTTGGATACTGCCATTGATGCGGGTTTCATGCCCAAAAGCAATCGAACTTTGTACAGCATTCATGAAAATAGCCAATCTTTGATTCGTGCCATGCAAACATATGCACCAGTACACACGCAAAAATGGCAAGAGCCTACGTGGCTGGAAGCATCAGAATAATGAAATCAGTTTGGATTTTAGGTTTAGGTTATTTGGGTGCACCATTGGCCAACATGCTCTTGGCAGAGGGTTATCGGGTTGTGGGCAGCAGTCGCCATGTTAAATCAACACCCGAATTAAGCCATGTTCAACAAATACCATTGGATATTGCCAATATCCATACAGTTTCTGATTTTCCAAAAACATTGGCAGCAGACACGTGGATTTGTTTACTGCCACCATCTTGTGCTGAAAATTACGTGGATTTTCTCAATATCTGGTTACAAGCTGCTTTAGTGTTGGGTGTTCGCAATATTGTTTATTGCAGCAGCACTGCCGTTTATGGCAACGAAACACGCTCGTGCTTTGCCCATACGGCCACGCAGCCTGAAACAAAAAGTGCTTTAAAAATGGTTGCCGTCGAACAAAGTCTACTGGCAAGTCATATTGAAAATGTGAGCATTGTGCGCTTGGGTGGCTTGTTTTCCGATACACGACATCCTATTCGCATGTTGAGCCAACGAGGCATCGTTAATGAAGCACAACAGCAAGTCAATATGATTTCACAATCCCAAGCTGTGCAGTTTTTAAAGCAGTGCGTGATCGAACAACAAGGGCATTGTATTCACAATGCTGTCATGGATACGCATCCCAGTAAACGTGAGTTTTACAGCCAAGCAGCAAAGCAATTGGGTTTTAGCCATCCTAAGTTTGTGGATGGACAACAAGGTTTGGGTAAATGTGTCGAGCAGGGCACACATGTGTTAATAACAAAGGTCACGACATGATTTCCGCTTCCATATTGAATCATCTTTTAAAACAAAGCCCTGAAATTCAGGCTGCCTTATCCAATTACGCCAATCGCACGTTTACGATGGTGGTAATGGGCGCACCCATGCATTTTATTATTTTGGCCAATGGTTGGGTTGAAAGCGTGGCAGCTCCCACAGAAGTCACCCTCACATTTCAAAATTCGGTGTTTGAAAAAATCATGCAAAATCAAGAGCCAGGCGTGGGTGACATTAAAGTCAATGGCGAGCATTACCTAGGCATGGCATTGTTGCCGCTGTTAGGTGACATTCGCTACTACTTAAACGATGATTTGTCCCGCATGTTTGGCGATGCAGCTGCAGGTGTTTTAAAACAAAAACACGATAAAGCCGTTGGTTTTGTTGGCAGTGTGGCTCAGTCTTTATCCGACCAAATTCAAGATTACGCCAAAGAAGACAGAGCGATCTTGGTGAGTAAAAATCAGTTTGAAACTCACAAGCAAGAAATTCGCCGCATCCGAGATGATGTCGCACGATTAGAAGCCCGCTTGGCTTTATTGAAGTAATCACAAGAAAACGGAAAACGGTTTTATGATTCAGTGGCTTTCACGGTTTTATACCATATTTAAAACGCTGTATGTCTTTGGTTTATTGCAAATTGCAGTGACCAAAATTCGCTTTAATTCTTTGCGCTTGATTTTGGGGAAAATCAAAACCCCCGAAGACATGCAGGACAAGCATGCGGCACAGCGTTTGCGCTTGGCACTAGAAAGCTTAGGGCCTATTTTTGTCAAATTAGGACAAGTATTGTCTACCCGACCTGACCTAATTGGTCCTGTTTACACGCGCGAATTGTCACAATTGCAAGACAATGTGCCGCCTTTTGCTGGTAGCGAAGCCATTGCCCAAATCGAAAAGTCATTGGGTAAGCCCATTGGTGAGTTATTTTATTCATTTCAAACCCAGCCAACAGCCAGCGCATCCATTGCCCAAGTGCATGAAGCTTATTTATTTGATGCCAATGGCGAGCAAGGTAAAAAGGTAGCAGTTAAGGTTTTGCGCCCCAATATTTTGCCAGTTATCGAGCAGGACTTGGCGCTTATGCGTGTTGGTGCTGCTTTTGCGGAACGTTTTTTACCCGATGGCAAACGATTGCACCCCAAAGATGTGGTCGCTGAATTTGATAAATACTTGCACGACGAGCTAGACTTAATGAAAGAGGCTGCCAATGCCAGCCAACTCGGACGACAGTTTGAAAACAGCGATATGCTGATTGTACCGTATGTGTATTATGATTTTTGCTCACGCGAAGTCATGGTCATGCAATGGATGGATGGCACACCCATCTCCAATATTGATGCTTTGGTTGCCAAAGGCGTGGATTTAAAAGAGTTAGCCCGTTTTGGTGTGGAAATTTTCTTTACTCAAGTGTTTAAAAATGGCTTTTTCCATGCCGATATGCACCCAGGTAATATCTTGGTGGCTGATGATGGTCGCTATATTGCACTGGATTTTGGGATTGTCGGCAGTTTAACAGATTATGATAAGCGCTATTTGGCAATTAACTTTTTGGCCTTTTTTAACCGCGATTACCACCGAGTTGCCACTGCCCACATCGAATCAGGTTGGGTGCCTGCTGATACAAGGGCAGAAGAGCTCGAAGCCGCTGTTCGAGCGGTCTGTGAGCCATTTTTCAATAAGCCCTTGTCGGAAATTTCGTTTGGTTTGGTATTGTTAAGATTGTTTGAAACCAGCCGTCGCTTTAACGTTGAAATCCAACCACAATTGGTTTTGCTACAAAAAACCCTATTGAATATCGAAGGCCTCGGCAGACAACTTGACCCGAATCTAGATCTTTGGGCAACCGCAAAGCCATTTTTGGTAAATTGGATGAACGAACAAGTCGGTGTTAAAGCATTATTGCGTAACCTCAAAAGCGAAGCACCTGATTGGGCAAATATCCTACCTAGCTTACCACGCAAATTAAATGCCTTGGTCGACGAAGAGCGCCAAAAACTCATGATGCAAGCCTATGTTGAGTTATTGCAAACTCAGAAAAAACAAAGTTTGTATTTGGGCATTATGGCAGCGGCGGTGGTGTTGATGTTGGTATTCATGTATTTAGACTAGCCTTTTTATTTTTTGGCCGTATGGTGTTGTGTCATTCATAGCATTATAGAATCAAA
Source organism: Neisseriaceae bacterium (assembly GCA_030146285.1). Taxonomy (GTDB): domain Bacteria; phylum Pseudomonadota; class Gammaproteobacteria; order Burkholderiales; family Neisseriaceae; genus JASLFS01. The sequence goes on from JASLBZ010000145.1 coordinate 9,390, forward strand.
AAAACCACTGCTTGCAGTGGTTTTTTAATCATGACTGATTATTTACCAGGAGTAGTTGTACAACCAGCTGGTGTGAATTTTGTTTTCCAAACTTTAGGATCAGTACCTGTAATTGTACAAGTCCATACACCACCAATACTACGATTATAAGTCATCGTAACACCTGTTAATGCGCTACTGGCTTTGTTACCGAATACAACAACAAAATCACCAACACCTTTAGACTTCTTATAGTCAGGGATAGAGACCGATGCCATTAAGTT
>JASLBZ010000033.1 GCA_030146285.1 Neisseriaceae bacterium
TTTTGGTTTTGGTTTTGATTTCAATTCAAATTGAATCAAACAACTTTGTAAGCAATACATTTACCTATTCAAGTTCAATTTAAATCAATATTGTTAAATCTTCAATATTATTTTAATCAATAAACATAGAAATAAAAACAGCCACAATAATGTGTGGCTGTGATATTCAATGCTTATTTTGCAAACAAAATAAATTACAATGCTTCCGCATGACCTGCTAGGTAAGACGCAACGCCTTCAGAACTGGCTTTCATGCCTTCTTCGCCTTTGTTCCAACCTGCAGGACAAACTTCACCATGCTCTTCAGTAAACTGCAAAGCATCAACCATGCGAATCATTTCATCCACATTGCGGCCCAATGGTAAGTTATTCACCACTTGGTGTTGAACCACGCCATTTTTGTCGATTAAGAATGAACCACGGAATGCAACACCGCCAGCACTTTCAACGTCAAATGCTTGGATGATTTCACGTTTGATGTCAGCTACCATGGTGAAGCCAACAGGGCCGATACCACCATCATTGATGGCTGTGTTACGCCATGCATTGTGGGTGAATTGGCTGTCAACTGACACAGCAATCAATTCAACATTGCGTGCTTTGAACTCTTCCAAACGGTTGTTAAATGCAATGATTTCAGATGGGCAAACATAAGTGAAATCCAATGGGTAAAAGAATACCACTGCATATTTACCAGCCGTTGCTGTCTTGAAGCTAAAATCGCCTACAATTGAGCCATCGCCTAAAACTGCGCTGAATGTTTTATCGGTATCGTGAAAAAATGGTGCATGTTTAGAAACCAGAACAGCCATGATTACTCCTTAAGTAAGTGTGTGTTGCCAATGAATGCATCTTTATAAACCAACTTTTTACAATTGGCTAATGAAATATTTTGTTTTTAATCCCAAATCATTCTTGCTTTGTTGGTGCTTTGGCATTGTCAGTGCCGGCTTGTTTGAGCTTTTGTAAACGCCGATAACGCAAATAAACCCGAAAGCGCACTTTAACATCGTAGCCAATAGAACCCAAACCCAACAAAAACAAAATCAAAGCCACGGGCAAAGTAAAGCGATAACCCATATAGCGAAAGCCCCAAGCTCCTACTACGCCGCCGGCCACAAAACTCACAATCGTGCCTGCATACAGTTTAATCTTAGGCATGTTCACGGTGACATCTGCGGATTTTCGCATGCTCTTGCGTGAGTGCATGACCTTGGCCATTTCAATACCAATATCAGTGGCGAAGCCTGTCATGTGGGTGGTGCGAATGGTGCCTGCGGACAAGATGGTCAGCACCGTATTGTGCATGCCCATAATAAAGCCCAAAAGCATCATTGCAATGGGAACAAAGCCCCACTGCCAACTTGCAAGTACTGCACCCATTAAGCCAAAAACCAGCATATAAAATGCTTCTAGCCACATCGAGATACCATAACTGCTGCGAAAACGCTGTCGTTTCGCCCACAAAATAGTCCATGCAGCATGGGTTGCGCCCAGCATAAATGAGAACACCATCAAAAATGAGGTGATGGCAATTTGCCACTCGCCCAAGTACAGCATATCCGCACCATGCGACAACTCACCTGAAACATGAGAGGTATAACGCGCCACTGCAAAAAAACCACCTGCATTAATAGAACCTGCCAAAAACGCCATAATATAACCCAGCCAGCGCACGCTGGCATGGGAGATATTGGCTTCTTTTAAATAAGGCTGTCTAGATTGCCAAGTGATGTTTTTGCGTTGTTGCTTGACCCGCTTTGGACGACTTTGCAATGACTTGTGCTGCTGTTCGCTCTCCAATTTTCCTCGATATCTATTGTGCCATTAGGGCATAACATAAAAGGGTTAAGCTAAAATTTTATCCAAAATTTCTTGTGTGTCTTTTGATGGTTTCATCGCTTGAATGCGCAATAACTGTGTTTTTAATAAGGCCTGACGGTGGCTGTCTAAACGCGCATACACATTAAATGCTTGCAGCAAACGTGCCGCTACTTGTGGGTTAAACGTATCCAAAACCACAATATTGTCAGTCAACAATGCATAACCGCTGCCATCTTGGGCATGAAAATGTGGTGTATTGCGACTGAAACTGCCTAACAGTGAACGCACTTTGTTAGGGTTTTCCAAACTGAATGCAGGGTGCGACATCGCTTCTTGTACACATTGTAATGTATCATGACAATGGCTTGAACCAATCAATGCAAAATACTTATCCATAACCAAAGCATCATGTTGGTATTTCTTGGCAAAGCGCTCTAAAACTTCTTCTCTTTCCACACAAGGCACATGATTCAAGGCTTGCAACACACCCATCTCATGAGTCATGTTCGCGGCCAATGCATCATATTGTTGGGTAAAATACGACAACATTTTTGGATTCGCGCGGCAAAGCAAAGCACGGGTCACATTCAACAATCGGCGCAAACCAATTTGCCTTGCACTGTCTTGGCCAAGGTTACGTAAAGCAATCTCTTCATCACGCAAAGCCAAATTCCACTGCTCAAGAACCTTCAGGCAGCCTATGGACAAATCATTTAATAAAATTTCACGAGCTTGCCAAATCAAGGTTGGGTCAGTGCCTTTATACTCATCTGTCCACAACTCAGCTTCACTTGGCACTTGCCACAAAACAGCCTTAAACTCAGGATCAATATCCTGTGCCATCATGGCATTCAAACTGGCAATCAAATCAACTGGTTTTGTGGTTTCTTGTTGGTTCAGTAAAGCCACGATATTGGCATCAATGGCCTTTTTATAGAGACGCTGTGCTGCTTCATAACGATTGAATGCATCTTCGTCATGAGTCATGAGCGTGAACAACTCAGCATCGCTGTATGGGAAATTCAAAACCACAGGCGCACTAAAGCCACGCAATAGTGATGGGATGGGCTCACGGTCAATGCCATGCAACTCAAAAGATTGTTCGGCTTGACGAAGCACCAGCAAAGCCTCTAATTGTGATTCGCCACTGTCTGGCAATTTGAATGGCAATGCTTGGCCATTTTGACCAAGCAAACCCATGACAATTGGAATCATCATCGGTTCTTTGTTTTTCATGTCTGGCGTATCGGCAATGCTTTGCTTGAAATTCAGTGTGTAAACGTGTTTTTCAGCATCCCAGTGCCCCGTCACATCCACTTGCGGTGTTCCTGCTTGGCTATACCACAAGGCAAACTGGGTTAAATCCATGTGATTGGCATCTGCCATCGCCATTCTAAAATCATCGCAAGTCACGGCTTTGCCATCGTGGCGATGAAAATACAGCTTCATGCCTTTTTGAAAGCCTTGCTCACCCAATAAAGTATGCAACATGCGCACCACTTCTGAACCTTTTTCATACACGGTTAAGGTATAAAAGTTGTTCATTTCCACATAAGACATCGGTCTTACTGGATGAGCCATCGGGCCTGCATCTTCTGGGAATTGGTGAGCACGCAAGATAGCAACATTCTCAATGCGGCGAACCGCATGGCTGGTTTGGTCTGCTGAAAACTCTTGGTCACGAAAAACAGTTAAACCCTCTTTGAGTGACAATTGAAACCAATCACGACAAGTGACGCGGTTACCGGTGTAATTGTGGAAATACTCATGTCCAATCACACTTTCAATGCCAGCAAAATCCGCATCGGTAGCAGTTTTCTCATCCGCCAACACATACTTGGTGTTGAAGATGTTTAACCCCTTGTTCTCCATCGCACCCATATTGAAGTCACCAACGGCAACCACCATATAAATATTCAAATCATATTCAAGACCAAAACGTTCTTCATCCCAGCGCATGGCATTTTTCAATGACTCAATGGCATAAGCAACTTTTTTCTTATCCGCTTCATCGGTGTAAAAGTGAATGTCCACCACTTTACCGCTTAATGTTGTGTACTTGTCCGCAGTCAATGCCAGCTTACCTGCCACCAGTGCAAACAAATAACTTGGTTTTTTAAATGGATCTAACCATTTCACATAATGGCGCTTTTTATCCACCTCACCTGAGGCAATTTTATTGCCATTTGATAACAATACTGGAAACTGTTTCTTATCTGCTGTAATCGTTGTTGTGTACTTTGCCATCACATCTGGACGGTCAAAATAATACGTTATTTTTCGAAAGCCTTCTGGCTCACACTGGGTGTACAGGTTGCCATTCGAACCATACAACCCCATTAAACTTTTATTGGTATTGGGCTGTAATCTGGTGTTCACTTCCAATACAAAAGAATCATTGGGCACAGAGGCAATGGTTAGCGTCTCTTGCTCTTGATCAATGACATATTCTGTTATTTTTTCGCCATCAATCAATAAAGAAATCAATTGGGCTGTGCCTTGCAAAACCAAACTCAAATCATCAGCCGTGGGCACCAATACCGTTCGGGCTTTTACCGAAACTTCATCAGAATAAATATCGAACTGCAAATCAATTTGATTGACCTTAAAAGCGGGTCGACAATAATCTTTTAGGTATTTGGTTTGTGCCATGCTACATTCTCTCAGTTTAATTTAGTGTTGATGTTTTTTTATCATCTAATGATTTTAAAGCAATCTGTTTTTTATACAAATCTTTGCATTGTGCGTTACAACAAAATAGACAACTATTTAGATGGGTCAGAATGCTTAAATATCAAGGCTTCGCAGTGAAATAAGCATTCGTAAATTCTTGTTAAACTGGCTTTCAGGCTGCCTGTCCACCCAAATTAACCAAACAATCAAAAAACACAATAGACTCCTAAATCAGCGACCAAAAACACAAAATCCCCTGCCTAAGCAGGGGATTTTATTGGCAACATTATGCGACAAATGACAATCGGTATTCGTGCATATTGCGAATCTTATGTTCATTTTTAGGCTCGGTAAATTCACGGTGAAATGAAAAGCCCAATTTCTCAGCAATGTGGCAACTGTCGGTATTTTCTTTTTCGACGTTATAGCTCAAAGCACTCAAACCCAATTCTTGCTTGGCAAATTCCATTAAGCCTTTAATTGTCTCACTGCCCAAGCCTTGACCATGCGTACCTGCTTTTAACCAAATCCCCATACAAGCATGTTGATCTGTGATGTCATGCAAGCCACAGCAGCCAATAAACTCTTGGCTGTTTTTATCCAAAATGACCATGGCCAATTCTTTGCCTGCTTCTAATTGCCCTTTGGCAAAATCAATAAAACCTTGCGTACCTTCTGCTGTTTCGGTTCGATCAAATGGCAAAAACTCGGTAATTTCAGGTGTTGATTCATTCCAAATATCAAAAGTGTAATCTGGATTAACCGGAATCAAGCACAAACGCTCGGTTAGAATTTTTGTATCAGGACTTAACTTCATGTTTTCACTTTTCTTTAAAACACACGCCAAAAGCGCATAGTTTGACTAACCACCAAATAAAAAAAAGACAAGTACATTGGAGCACTTGTCCTAGCAAGCCATTGTATAAAAAGCCCAAATCATTGTCAAAAAAGTACTTTCATTTACACAAGTTAACCATACGACTATCTTAAGCTCATGTTATATTTTCAGTCTTATTTGCCAACATCCCAAGACACCATTACCATGAAAATGACCCGATCTATTGCCATCTTGTTTTTGACTCTTAGTGCTGTAACCTTACAAGCAAAAAATACCAATAACGTCCCAATCCCTTCTGTACAACAAAGTGTTGGTGTGAATTTCGAATTGGGCAAGGCCTATCCCATTGCCTATTTGAATGCATTGCAAACCCAAATCAAGCAACCAATTGTTCAATTGAAAACAGATGAGTGCCAGCATTATTTAAGCCCCAAAACAGAACGTGAATCTTTTGCCAACTTAGGTCACATCAACCTAAGCATGAACAACGAACAAGTGATTTTCCATGGCGCCAGTCATCTGCAAGCAAATGACAAAATCAGCTACCAAGATTTGAGCATTACACCTGAGTTTACCCTAGATCAAATTCCCAAGAACAACTATACCGTTCGCATCGAAAAATCAGATGGTTCACACACCAACTACCCTCAACTGCTTCAACAAAATAACGACCAAGACAATCTGTATTCAGATACATTTGATGAATACGCTGTTGTGCAAAAAGTTAACCCAACCGATTCATCATTCTTGGTTTTTTACTTTAAAGATGCTCGCTTATTGGCAGTAAAATGGGAAAAAGAATGTTACCCTTTTTTAAAGCCAACTCAACAATAAATCGCCCCAGCGTGGTTCATTTACAGTAAAGTAGCAGTTTTCGATATTCATTAATGCCAAGCTAACTCATAAGCGTTATTTGCGAGGAGATTCACATGAAGTTATTTGTATACGACCACTGTCCATTTTGCGTGAAAGCACGCATGATTTTTGGCTTAACCCAAACACCTGTAGAATGCATTTATCTGGACAATGACGATGAGGCAACGCCCATTGCCATGGTGGGTAAGAAAATGTTGCCCATTTTAGAAAAGACAGATGGTAGTTTTATGCCCGAAAGCATGGACATTGTTCATTACATTGACTCATTGCAAAGCACAAGCGTGTTTCAAATGCCACCTTCGGTGTTTGTTTCTACTTGGGTTCAAGAAACCCAAGGCATCATTCAACGCTTGGTCATGCCACGCACTGCTTTGTATCCTTTTGCTGAATTTCCAACCCAGTCTTCTCAAGATTATTACATCCACAAAAAAGAAGATTACTTGGGCCCTTTTGCCGCACTGATTGACAATACGCCTGAGTATTTAATGCAAATCCATGCCCAGCTGCAAAAGCTCAATGATTGGATGGCAACAGAACACAGCGTTCAGGCTGCCTTATCTGAGGATGACATTCATGTGTTTGCATGGCTGCGAAATTTAAGCCTTGTCAAAGGTGTTCAGTACCCTGAAAAAGTCAAACATTACATGCAATTTTTCGCAGAAAAAACCAACATCCCTTTGCTTTGGGATACGGCAATTTAAGCTGACTTTACCCAATAAAAAAAGCCATGTTCAACATGGCTTTTTTCTTGGTCACCCCATTTGTTTTTTAATGAAAACGGGTTCGCTTGGCCCAGTAATCACCAAAGGCTTGCATCGCTTGTACAATGACAATCAAAGTCACAACTGTAATCGCCATCGCCACATTGTCAAAACGCTGGTAGCCATAATTCAATGCCAAATCACCGACCCCACCACCGCCAACAGCACCAGCCATGGCCGTTGCACCCACCAAGGTAATGCTCGCTGCAGTCAGGCTTAAAATCAAAGAGGATTTGGCCTCTGGCAAAATAAAATGCCAAACAATTTGCCATGTGGTTGCCCCCATGGATTCTGCTGCTTCGATAATGCCTGAGTGCACACTTAACAATGAGTTTTCAATCAAACGTGCTGTATAAGGTGCAATGAAAATCACCAAGGGCACAATGGCCGCAGTTGTGCCAATCGAAGTACCTACAATCGCACGGGTAAATGGAATAATCGCAACCAACAAAATAATAAATGGCAATGAGCGAATAATATTAATCGTTGGGTTTAAAATTCGATAAATAATGGGTTTTTCCCAAATGCCATTAGGACGTGTTAACACCAACAAAACACCCATGATGATGCCCAAAATAGAACCAATCACCAAGGCCACGGCCACCATGACAAACGTTTGTGACATTGCCAATACAAATTGCTTACTGGTTAATGCCGTCTCGAACCATTGACTCATGCTTGTCCCCTATTCACACCCACACCACGGTTTTTCAAAAATGCCACAGCCTCGACAACATCGTCTTGCTCACCGACCAATTGCACGAACATGCTGCCCAACACCACGCCACCAATTTCACGTTGATTGGCAAACAAAATATTCACTTTAACCTTACCTTGCAGCATCAACTCATTGACTACAGGCTCTTTGGCCGACTGCCCCAAAAATTCCAAACGATACACATGTTCTTGTTGTTCCAAGCTGTGCAAAATGCGCTCTGGTATTTCTTCATTTAATACGGTATTCACAAATTTTTTGGTGGTCGCATGCTGAGGACTGGCAAAAATATCCAAAACAATGCCAGACTCCACCACATGACCATTTTCCATCACCGCCACTTTATGACATACCTGCTCAATGACTTCCATCTCGTGGGTAACCAATAAGATGGTGATTTTTTGCTCACGGTTAATTTTTTTAAGCAAACTCAAAATAGATTGTGTGGTTTGTGGGTCCAATGCCGATGTTGCTTCATCACACAATAAAATCTTGGGGTTGTTAATCAATGCCCGTGCAATGCCAACTCTTTGTTTTTGGCCACCTGACAATTGATTTGGATGGCTGTGCTTTTTATCGCTTAATTCCACATATTCCAAAATGGCATCGACACGCTCATCCATTTCTTTTTTATCCACGCCAGAGAGTAACAAAGGCATGGCCACATTTTGCGCCACGGTTTTGGTTTCCAGTAAATTAAAGTGCTGGAAAATCATGCCTATGCTTTTTTTGTGTGCCCGTTCATCGGCAGGGCTTAACTTGGCCACATTGACGCCGTTGACAATCACTTCGCCCGAACTTGGACGTTCTAATTGATTGACCAAGCGAATCAATGAGCTTTTGCCCGCGCCACTGTAGCCAATAAAACCAAAGATATCGCCTTCGTTGACTTGTAAGTTAATGTCTTTTAAAGCATGGAGCTCTTGCTTGTCTTTGGTATAAAATTTATCAATATTCTTAAAGGTAATCATGGTTTATCCAAGCGCCTTGGCACTGTTAACTCGTAATTGATAAGGCACAGCGACTGTCCACTCATCGCCTAGCAACTCATTTTCTGTACTGGTCTTAACCAAATTCATGTGCTCATCAAAATGCTCTAAATACAAGCGAGCACAAATATCATCGGCAAGCATTTGTGCGCCTTTATTGGTTCCTGGAATCAATCCAATCACAGGCCCCATGCTCACAGACGCGCTTAAATTAAAGCAATACAAGCGATCCAAACCCAATAAAGTGTCATTTTTTTTATTTTGTAGTTGAAAGCATGTGCCCAAATAAGGATGAGAAGCCAAACCAGCATTCTCTTCTGAAGCTGGAGCTTGGTATGCTTCTTGCCATGTTTTAATGTGTGGGGCAATGCGTTTGAACGCGTCGTTTTTATTCCATGAAATGCGGTAACCGGTCGCCAAAATCAAATGATCCACCACAAATGTGGCAGCGCCTGAAGCAATGTGAAGTTTGCCTTGCTCTAGACGCACGCCGTGAACGGGGCTGTCAAAATTAAAGTAGGCATTCTCATGCTCGGACACTCGTAAGGTACTGCCATGCGGTGCGGGGGTTTTCGCCTTGGCGACGTAGTCGCTGTAATGCCATTTTTGTGCATCGCTAAAGGCTTGGTAAGCACTGGTAAAACCCGGACTGCCCGCTACTTTGCCTCGATTAACCCGGGGCATATCGGCACTGCGAATCAAAATTTCAACCGATTTAGCACCATTTTCCAAAGCAGTAGCAGAACTGTCCATGGCACCTGCGCTGTAACCCACGACAGCAACATCCAAGCCTTTAAAGCGACTGTAATCGCTGCCTGCATAAGAATGTTCCCAGTGTGCTTTTGGAATTCCTTGGACAAAATCAGGAATATTGGCTTCGCTAAAAGACTCCATTCCCATGGCCAAAACCACATAATCTGCTTGGTATTGCACGATGCCAGTGGGTGTTTGTAGTGTTAACAAACTGCCTGAAGATGCCACCTCCAAATCAAGCAAACAGTGCTCATTGAATAAATGAGGCTCAGTGATTTTTTTGTACCACTGCAAATACTCACCCCACTGCAAACGGGGAATCTTATCCAAAGCCGCCCAAGCTTCTTGGCCCCATTGCGCCAAAAACCACGCCTGAAAAGTCAACGATGGCGATGCCATAGCAGGGCCTTCCACATGCTTAGGTGAACGCAAGGTTTGCATCAAGGCAGGCTGAATCCATGGGCCTTCTTGGCCATCAGCAGCTTGTTCAAACACCATAGCTTGTATGCCTTTGAGCTTAAGTGCAAAAGCAGCTGCAATGCCTGACATGCCACCACCAATAATGGCAACGTTAATGTGCTGTACATTGTTCGTGCTATTTTTTGGTAAAACCCAATTGTTCACGGGCATATTCAGATACTGCAAATCCAATTGAATCTGTGCTTCTAGCGCAGCCAAACCGGTTAAAACTGTCATGACTTATTCCTTGCCCTCTTGGCTGATTTCAAATGGTTCACCCAAAGACAACATCAAACGGTTGGCCCAAGAGAAAAAGGCTGTGGATTGAATCAAATCCAACAATTCAAGTTCAGACAAACCCAAAGCACGCAAATCATCAATCTGGCTGCGATTCGCTTGGGTTGGTGTTGCCGTTAAACTGACCACCAATGCCGTCATTTTCAACAAGCGCTCATCAAAATTGTGGGCCAAAACCTCACCAGCAGGCGTGTTTAATAATTGATGTACATCATCAAAACGCTCTTTGGCATATTGGATGGCTTTGCGTGCATGCACTGAAGCACAATAAATACAACCGTTAACCTTACTCACAGCCGTTGCAGCAAATTCACGCTCCCAACGTGGTAATCCTTTGCCTGTATAAAATACGCCGCGGTCAATTAAAGTGCGAATCTCCAAAATCTTACTTTGGTGTGCCAATAGCAAGAAATACGCTGAGTTTATTTGTCCGAATTTCTTCATCACACTGGCTTCATCTTCACTTAAATCAGCTGCATCTCGTGCCGATAACCAAGGCTCCCAATCCAAAGCATCGGTTGTGTATGCCGTCGGTGCTTGTTGTCCTTGGGCTGTTTTGGCTTCTTGGTTCCAACGCCCAGCCACAATGGCCACATGCTCATGGCTCGTGTTTTCGCCATTGAATAAACGCAAACCTTCGAGCAAACGGGCTTGGTAGGTAATGAATGCTGTCAATTGTGCCAACAACACAATATCTGCAGCACTCAAGCCACAAGACAACATGGCATTGACCAAGCTGATATTGGCATTTTTGGGTTGAGTGGTAACCACATCCACATACGCTAAGGCAGCCTGAAAGAATGGCACATCCAAATCGGGAGCTTCGCTGTTTTCACGCAAAGCCTGTGCATAAAACTCAGCCAACAATGTACAGCCCGAAACTTCAGCCACATGTTGGGCAATGAATTGCCTAAATGCCAAAGTCAATGCTTTTGAGGGTGCAAAAAAAATGCTTTCAAAAGCAGCTTGGGTGTTTTCTGTGGCAACATCTCGCTCTAAACGTGCATTTGCCAATGCAGAATCGGCAGAAATAGCCAATAAATTGTGGATTAAATCGGGTGCATTTTTGTTCATTTTCCAGCC
>JASLBZ010000042.1 GCA_030146285.1 Neisseriaceae bacterium
GAAGAAGACGAACTATACCGACATCCCTATAAACCGTCAACGACTATTTGCAGTTAATTTCAAAAAATTCAGTACCAAAACCAAAAGCATCTGTTTTACAATGGATTTTTAGAAAAAGAATTTCAAAAAAACAATCACCGCCAATCAACAAATTCCAACAGAATCGGCAAAACCTCATCGCAACTGCCTGCAATCGCATTACAAAACCAGAGAAACCAGTCTGGACTCATTGAAAACAGGCAAATAATCACCAAAAGCAGGCTAAAACCACAAAAGGCTAAAGCAAAACACCAAACATACTATATATAGCATATAGCTTTAAAAATGATTCCACCCAAAAACGTTTAAAAGTCGGTAAACCAAAACCCAAAACCCATTACAGGCTGCCTATCTAGGCAGCCTGTAATGGGTTTTATTTTCTATATTCGCTATACCAATAAAAAAAGCTGCCCAAAAGGCAGCCCGTTCATCATTTCCCTAAAAATGATTATTTCTTATAGCGTCAAACCGCCAGTAACTTCTAAAGCCGCACCATTAATGTAGCTTGCTTCATCACTTGCTAAGAATGCATACACGTTTGCAATTTCACTTGGCTCTGCCAATCGTTTCATCGGTACGTTGTCTGCCATTGCTGCCAATACTTTTTCTGGCATGTCTTTCAAAATCGGTGTTGCTACAAAGCCTGGGCACACTGCATTCACACGAATGCCTTTTTTACCCAACTCACGAGACCATGTTTTTACAAAGCCGATTACACCGAATTTGGTTGCTGCATAGTTAGTTTGACCAAAGTTACCGTAAACACCCACCACTGAACTGGCATTTAAAATAACGCCACTGCCTTGTGCAATCATGGTATCCACCAATGCACGAGCCATGTTGTAAGTGCCTTTTAAGTTAACATCAATCACTTTATCAAACTGATCTTCTGTCATTTTCGCCAATTGAGCATCCATCACGATACCAGCATTATTAACCAACACATCAATGCGACCGAACTGCTTCAGCACAGCATCACGCATGGCAATAATTTGATCGTTTTTGGTGACATCAACGACAAAACCCTCAGCTTTAGCACCTGTTGCTGTTAATTGTGAAACAACAGTATCAATATTGCTTTTGTTTACATCGCAAACAATAACAATGGCACCTTCTTGCGCAAACTTCACTGCTGTTGCTTCGCCAATACCACTGGCTGCACCAGTAATAACTGCAACTTTATCTTGCAAACGCATACTTCTCTCCTTGATTTTGTTAAAAGTTCGCTTCAAAAGCAAACCTTCAAGCCATCAAGATAGCGCAATTTATTGCAGTGCACAATACTTTTTTTGTAAACCTTAGGAATTTTTATCAAAGCATTCGAAATTCAAAATACCAATACAAATGAAGGCGCTGTGATCTGATCCGCTCTGTGAATCAACCAAGCACACTTACAAAATAGGCTAAGTGCTCTACAACGCCCTTAGCCTATTTTATTTACGAATACAATGTCGATTTTTTTCGTTGCAATAAACGCAGCGCATTCATCACCACCAACAAACTACTGCATGCCATACCCAATGCCGCAATCCAGGGCGTTACCAACCCCATCGCAGCAATAGGCAATGCGATCACGTTATAGCACAATGCCCACCACAAATTCTCTTGAATAATCATTCGGGTTCTGCGTGCTAAATTCAAAGCTTGTGGTATTAATGCCAAACTAGGTTTAAGCATCACCATATCACTGCCTTCTCTGGCAACATCAGCACCACTGCCCATTGCCAACGAAACATTGGATTGTGCCAAAACAGGAACGTCATTAATTCCATCGCCAACCATCATGACCACTTTTCCAGCTTGCTGCATTTGTTGCACTGTTGTTAATTTCTCTTCGGGCGTGACCTGAGAAAACACACTGGTGATATTCAAGTCATCCGCTAAAGCTTGTACTGCCTTTTGGTAATCACCACTTAATAAGTGCACATTCAAACCTTGCTCTTTTAAAGTTTGAATCATCTCTTTGGCTTCTGGCTTGACACCATCTTGCAAGTAAAACAAGGCTTGAATATTGTGCTCATCCCCCAGTGCAATTAAGCTTGCCGACTGTGTCAGGTCCACTTTATCCTCTGGTGCCAAAACACCAGCAATACTGGCAACGTATTGCATGCGACCAATAGACCAAACTTTGCCATTTACTTGCGCGCTAATGCCTTGTCCAATGGTATTGATGAGATTAGAAATATTAAAAACTGCCGTATTTTTCTCAGTCTCAATCACACAAATGGCTTTGGCGATGGGATGTTCTGAGTGCGCTTCCAATGCTTGGGCAATTAACAATAAAGTTTCATCTTGTTCTGCGCCTAGGTTTTGCCATTTTGTGACCGATGGCTCTCCGTAAGTCAGTGTCCCTGTTTTATCAAACACCACATCAGTGACATGGGATAATGTTTCTAAAGTATGCCCTTTACTGATTAAAATACCACGTTCAGCCAAATTACCCGTGGCAGCAGCCAGCGCTGCAGGTGTTGCCAAAGACAAAGCACATGGACAAGTAATCACCAACAATGACACAACCACCCACAACGCTTGCTCTGCATCAGCGATATACCACCACAAACCAAAGATCAATACAGCAAAAACCAATAATGCCATGATAAACCACGAGGCATACTTATCTGCTAATACAGCTACTTTAGGCTTTTGAGCCAAAGCATTATCAAGTAATCGTACAATACTAGATAGGCGCGTGTTCACACCGACTGCACTGGTTTGTACTGTTAAAGCACTGGTCATGTTCATCGTACCGGCGACCACGGTATCCCCTGCGTGTTTGGCATTGGGCATGCTTTCGCCGGTTAACATGGCTTCATTGACTTCCGAATGACCCGCAATGACCACGCCATCAACAGGCACTACTTCGCCAGGCTTAATTAAAATGACATCATCCACGCTTAACTTGGCGACAACACCTTCTTGCACCTCAGTCGATTGTGGATAATTTGGCATAACATGACAAAATGCAGGCACCAATTTAATGAGCCTATCGGTTGCATCTCCTGCCTTGCGTCTTGCCACTTGCTCTAAATAGCGACCACCTAAGAGTAAGAACACAAACATGGAAATGGAGTCAAAATAAATGTCTTTGACTTCGCCCACACCCAAAGCATAGCAACTGGCAATAAAAGCCAAAACAATCGCAATCGTAACGGGCGTGTCCATCCCCATTCGTTTGTTTTTTAGATCACGAGCAAAGCCTCGGTAAAATGGGATAGCTGAATACAACATCACGGGTAATGTTAATACCATACTGGTCACGTGTAACAAGGTTAAATACGGCTCTTCAATATCACCATACAAATACGTTGGTACAGCATACATCATGACTTGCATCATGGATAAGCCCGCAACCCATAAGCGATTGAGTGATTTTTTACTTTCTTTTTGGGCCTGCTCTTCATAACGTGAAGTATCAAATGGATGGGCCTGATAACCTGTTTGTTGGATGCGCAGTAAGATATCTGACAACTGGACTTGCTGATTATCCCAAGTCACACGGGCTCGCTGAGTGCTGTAATTCAAATCCACTTGCACCACGCCTGAAACTCGCAACAATTGCTGCTCAATCAGCCACACACAAGCAGCGCAAGTAATCCCGCTTAACATCAATACGGCTTCTCGCTTGTTGTCTGGACTCATGTGCACGAATTCTTTTTGTACTTCATCTAAGTCGTACAATTTTAATTGCGCCAATACGTCCTCTAAAGGCAAGTCGACTTTAGTTGCATCTGCTGTACGCTGTAAGTAATAAGCCTCCAAACCAGCATCTAAAATGCTGGTGGCAACGGCTTGGCAGCCTGCGCAACACGTATCTTCTTCTTGGCCTTTATAAATGATCGGCAAGTGAATGTTTTCGGGCACATCCAAGCCACAGTGAAAGCATTTTTTATCCATACCTTATTGTAACTGTGTTCAGAATCATTGTGGTTGCTCTGTGCGCTAAATTGATGCGTATCAAGCTGATTTTTCTTTTGATGGTCTGAAAAAACCACAGGCATAAAAAAAGGGCAAATGCCCTTTTGTCTAAAGATTGCTGGATATTTGATGACTGACTACGCCAGTAAACTGCCTAAAGCCAACAACAAACGTTCATTCTCAACTTCTGTCCCAATGCTAATTCGCAAGAACTGCTCAATACGCGCTTGTTTAAAATGTCGAACAATCACGCCTTGCTCTCTTAAGCCTAAGCTTAAACTTTCTGCATCATGCAAAGGGTGCATCGCGAAGACAAAGTTCGCAGCCGATGGTAATACCGTAAAGCCAAGCTGTTGTAAGCCTAATGTGACTTCATTGCGGCCATCAATCACAGATTGGCAGGTCTTTTTAAAGTAATCCACATCTTCAAAAGCCGCCGTAGCACCCACTTGCGCCACTTTATCGATAGGATAAGAATTAAAACTGTTTTTGATTCGCTCCAAAGCCTCAATCAATTCAGGCTGCCCCAGAGCCAGCCCAATTCGCAATCCTGCCAATGATCGAGATTTTGACAAGGTTTGGCAAACCAACAAATTGGGGTATTGATGAATCAAACACGCTGCCGATTCCCCACCAAAATCAATATAAGCTTCATCGACCAACACCACGCAATTGGGATTGTTTCGTAAGATAATCTTCACCGCATCCAAAGACAACAGGCAGCCTGTAGGTGCATTGGGATTGGGGAAAATAACCCCTGCAATTTGGCCTTGGTAATCTTCCGGCTCAATTTGAAACTGCTCATTGAGTGCTATTTTTTTGGCTTTAATACCATACAACTGACAATACACAGGGTAAAAACTGTAGCTAATATCAGGGAACAACAACGGTTTGTCTTGCTGGAAAAACGCACAAAAAGCATGCGCTAACACTTCATCTGAACCATTACCAACAAAGACATTCTTTTCTTCTAAACCATAATAGTGTGCAATCGTTTGTTTTAAAACTGTCGCATTCGGATCTGGATACAAACGCAAACCATCATTCAAGCTGTCACTCATGGCTGCAATGGCTTTGGATGATGGCGGGTACGGATTTTCATTGGTATTGAGTTTGACCACATTATTGATTTTCGGTTGTTCACCTGGCACATAAGGCACCAAGTCATGAACAAATGGGCTCCACAGTTGACTCATGTTTTCCTCTGTTTATTCTCAGCAAAAAGGCCACATAACAAGTATGTGACCCAATTGATTATGGACGATAAAAGCGCATCAAATTACTTCATCAAACGCAGCAAAGCATACAAGCCTGATAATACACCCAATTTACCCACTGTTTTCTTTGGAGCACGAAATAATTTCCAACCAGCCATCACTAAAGGCCATTGATTCATCAATGTACTTACGGGGCTAAATTTCATGGCATTTTGCTCAGACAGTTTTTTTTGTTTGGCATGGTTAACAATAATTTTAAAACGCAATTGTTCAGCCTCAAGCTTCAGCAGTGCGCGCTCTTCTTTAATTTTATTTGTCATCAAGCCACTCCGAAAAATTCAAGTCTTCAAACTGTCGCTCACCACGAACAAAAGACAAGTCTTCACGAAAACCTTGTACTGAATCTGCCAAAAAGTTCCCTTGTGCATTGATTAATGAACGAATGCGCAGCAATAAATACACCACTAACACCAACAACAAAACAGCAAAACCAAAAAATACCCAAAGCTTGGCTACTGGCGACAACAATGCATCCAAACCAAACAATAAACTGACAAATGCCGCTATAAATAAAAATACTGCAATCAAAGCATAAAGACCAATTTTAACCATATCTTGTAACATGGAAACTGTATCCAAACGCGCCAACTCTAAGCGAATGCTAAAAAGTTCCAAAACATTGGCGACCATACTTTTGATCAAGCCTACCTTGCTATCTGCCATCCTGCCCCCTACTGCCACTGAATATCAATAAAAACTGCCTCATAAATGAGGCAGTTTCATGGTGCATTTTGCTTAACGGCCACGGCCAATCAAAATACCGAACACCACACCCACTGCTGCTGCGATGCCAATTGCATGGTATGGTTTTTCTTGAATCAATTCGTCCGTTTGTTTGGCTGCGCATTTGGCTTTGTGAACCAAATTTTCTTCTAATTCTGAGAAATTGCGCTTGGCTGCTTCTAGTTTTTCAGACAAACGTTGACGCAATTCTTTGCCTTTTTCCGAACCATCTTCTAAAGCAGTGTTGTATAAGCTTTCAGCCTCTTCCAAAACACTACGCACATCCGTTAGCAATTCATCACGACGCTTTTCAATATTGTTACGCATTGTTGCTCCTTCAATAAAATGGATTAAGAAAAATTTACTCTAGAATCATTCTATGCCATTACGCTAAACAAATAAACCATATCTGATACAATTTTATAAAAACTTGACTGACATTAACAATAATGGATTGATCTAGCCTAACGCCTAAGCTAAACACGCAAAAATACACACCTTTTTTTCAATCAATTTACTGTATTTTAGCCAGCCCACAGGTTAAAGAAAAACCGCTTAAGTCAACTTAAGCGGTTTTTTTAAAACAGGGTTAATTTAAAAAATTAAGCCATGCCTTTTGATTTTAAAACTTCAAGCATTGTTGAACCTAGTTCAGCTGGGCTACGAGTGTAAGCCATGCCTGCTTTTTCAAATGCCATGAATTTTTCTTCAGCAGTACCTTTACCACCAGAGATAATCGCACCAGCGTGACCCATACGTTTGCCTTTAGGCGCAGTAACACCAGCGATGTAACCTACAACTGGTTTAGTCACGTTAGATTGGATGTATTCAGCAGCTTCTTCTTCTGCAGAACCACCAATTTCACCGATCATGATGATTGCATCTGTATCTGGATCTTCTTGGAACAATTGCAATGCATCAATTTGGTTCATACCTGGAATTGGGTCGCCACCGATACCGATACAAGTTGATTGGCCTAGACCTAGTTTGGTTGTTTGAGCTACAGCTTCGTAAGTCAAAGTACCTGAACGAGAAATAATACCAATGCGACCTGGTTGGTGAATGTGACCTGGCATAATACCAATTTTACATTCGCCTGGAGTGATAACGCCTGGGCAGTTAGGACCAACCAAACGA
>JASLBZ010000148.1 GCA_030146285.1 Neisseriaceae bacterium
AAGCCCGTATCCAATGTTTCTAATTGGGCAATCTTATCCACATTCTCATCAATCAAATCACCAAAACGGCGCATAATTTTAGCGCGCTCTTTGGCCGGTGTTTTTGACCATTTTGGAAAGGCATCTTTGGCAGCCTGAACCGCCATTTGTACTTCTTTTTCACCACCACTGGCCACTTCACCAATTTTTTCCATGGTCGCAGGGTTGATGTTGTCAAAAGTCTCTTCGCTGGCAACTTCTTTGCCGTTAATCCAATGTTTAATCATTTTTTTATTCCTTTATTGAAGCAGCTTTGAATTAGCGGCTAAAAAATTCGTCTTCCGTTAGCATGTAGTTGGTTAAGCGACCCACGTTTTGAACTTCAATCACGACAGTGTCACCTGCCTTAACGTCAGATGTGCCCTTCGGACAACCCGTTGCAATCATATCGCCAGGCTCTAACGTCATGAAACCAGATAAATACTCAATCAAAAATGGCACATCAAAAATCATGTCTTTGGTATTGCCTTCTTGACGCAGCTCATCATTCACCCAAGTCTTTAGAGTTAAGTTCATTGGATCTTCTACATCTTTAAGATCAATAATATAAGGACCTACTGGTGTCATGGCATCGCGGTTTTTAACGCGTAAATTTGGACGGTAATAATTTTCCAAATAATCACGGATCGCGTAGTCATTACACAAAGTAAAGCCTTCTACATAATCCCAAGCATTTTCTTTTTTAACATTTTTGGCAGTTTTGCCAATCACCACAGCCAACTCACATTCGTAATGCATGTAGTTAATGTTATTGGGGCGCCAGCTATGCCCATTGTGACCAACGTAAGTGCCTTGAGATTTAATGAAAACCAATGGCTCTGTTGGTGGTGCTTTAAAATCCAGCTCACTAGCGTGATCTGCATAATTTAAGCCCAAAGCAAACATCGTGCCATTGGCCGGTGGCAACCAGGTCACATCGTTTTCAGACACAATACGACCATCGGGTAGATTCACAGACATGTCATCGTTTATCGTGACAGAATATTGTTCATTTTGGTATTGGATTTTTGCGCGTTTCATGTTTATTCTCCTTATTATTCAGAAACCACAGTGCTCAGAACTTGACCCACTTCACTAATGCTGATGCTCACTTGATCACCAACAGCCAAATCAAAACGACCAGCCGGTGTACCTGTTAACAAAACATCGCCGGCATGTAAAGTCATGAATTCGGTAATCTGTGCAATTAAAGTCGGAATATCGCGCACCCAATCAGCCGTATTACCTGTTTGTTTTACTTCACCATTTACACTCACAGTAATATCCAATGCATTGATATTACTGATATTATCTAAAGAAACCACATCTTGACTGAATGCCATGAAACCATCACGGCATTTGGCTTTGATTGCTGGACGATAAAAACTGTCTTCTGGCAAGCTAAATTCATTACCCACCACGACACCAGCCACATAATCCAACGCATTTTCAGCACTCACGCGTGAAGCTGTTTTGCCCATCACCACCGCTAATGTCGCACCTGCTTGCAGGCGCTCATTGTTTGGTAAAGTCACTTTGCCAGAGGCATTGTAAGTATTGGGTGTTTTAATAAACAAAACTGGCTTTTTGGGCAGTTCTTGGTATGGTGCAGCCACAAATGCTTGTGCATGTTCTTGCATCACTTGTTGGTAGTTTAAGGCAACACCAAAAACTGTTTTACCGTTTAAATCGAGTGTAGACATGAGTTTCTCCATCAGTAATCATTCTCGTGATATTGGTTTTATTTGCTAATATATTAGTTATAAGAATATTACTAATATAGTAGCATTGTTGTCAAATACATTTGGCCATTTTTAATGTTATTTATCTTAAAATTCATCAGCGACTTAGCATCCATTCATTTATCAAAAAGACTATAATGGATAAAAAATATAGCACAGCACAAAACAATAGCCCTTGGTAATGTATTCATTACCAAGGGCTATTAAATAAAATCACATTATCACAAAAATTAAAAAATAAATTTTCTAAAAAAATTAAGCATCTAATTTTGCCAAAAACACATCCAACTTTCCAATCAAATCCAAAAGCGCATCCTCACCCACTTTTTTAGCCAAAGCATCATAAGCCAATCGATTTTCACGCAACACATCCTCTACCATCAAATCCACACCAGCAGATAACGTTACCATGACACGGCGCTTATCAAAAGCAGATGGCACCTTCACAATCAAGTTTAGCTCTTCCATTCGCTTTAAAATACCAGCCATACTGGGGCTTAAAATACAGCACTCTTGGCACAACTCCCTTGGCTCTAACTGTTCTTGCTCATACAATGCACGCAAAATACGCCATTGCTGTTCTGTTAATTGGTGTTTGGCCAATGCCGGTCGAAAGTAAGCCATCATGGCCTCACGACTTTTAAGTAACAGTAGCGGAATATTGCGATTTTTTGGTTTCATATTAAAGCTGTCTAAGATTAAGAAAAAAAGAAATACGATGATCTATATGCAACTGTTGATTCAATCATCAATACGATCAGCTTTTGGATTATCCTTGATTCATCAAGCCTACACAAACCAACTCACTAACTAATGAGTAATTTGTCTGCTCAACGACACATATCCACTCTATACCAAACTTTACGAAGAACCTACCTGAATCATTAAATATCCTCGCTTTTAAAAGAAAACGATATCCGCAAAATAAAGGCAGCCTGAAACCCAATAGCTGTTACAGACTGCCTTGATTACATGCTAATCGTACTTAAACATTATCCACCAATTCATTCAATTTCTTTTGTGCTTGTGGAAAAACCTTTCCCAAAATAATGGCATACATATAGCCACAAATGGCGGAACCAAAAACCAAAACTGGTACTAAGTAAATTACCTTGCTTTTAATACCGCTCATAATATCCAGATTCATGGTCACCAAATACAAAACAATACTCATTAAAAAGGCAGCGACAATGGGTGCATATAAGCGTTTCCACTTAGCAACCTTCAGTTGTGGGCGTTTTTTAAAGAAGAAAATCACAGCGATGGAAACAAAAATTTGCAGCAATAAAATAGCCATGGTGGTAATAGCTGATCCCCACGTAAACACATCAACCAAAGGGTCTTGTCCCAGCAGCGCCAATACCGCAATAATGCCAATCATAAATAAGGTTTGGTAAAGACTAGATAAATATGGTGTGTTTTTACTTGGGTGTAACCTTGCTAATTTGCCCCAAAATAAACCGTCTCGTGAAATCACATAAAAGTAACGGGCGATATTATTGTGAAAGGACTGCGTAGCAGCAAACAAGCTGGTGATCAGTAAAATATTCAAAACCAATACTGACCAAGGCCCCAGTACACTTTGTGCAATTTGAAACACAAATAATTCGGGGTTCGCTGCCACAGCAGCTTGCACTTGCAAGCTGCCATGTGCTTGAATCAAGCCCCAGCTACAAAAAGCAAAGAAACCCGTAATCAATAACACAGCAATAATGGTGGCCAATGGGATGGTTCGCTCTGGATTCTTACATTCCTCGGTGTAAATGGCCGTAGCTTCAAAACCAATAAAAGCAGCAATGGTGAACACTAAAGCCATGCCAACATTACCATTAAACACAATGCTTGGCATAAAAGGTTGTACGTCCAAAGTGCCTAACTTGCCTTGTTGCCACACAACCAAAGCGGCAATCACGACCGCAATACCCACCTCAAGCAACATTAAAATACCCAATACTTTGCTGCCTAACTCAATGCGCTCAATCCCTAACCAGCACACCACCAGCAGCATCACGATGGTATAAAACCACCACGGCAAATCAAATCCCAAATACTCAACAAAGAAAATTTGGGTAAACAAACCAAATATTGCGGCAATAGCAATTTGAATGGAAACATAAGCCAAAATAGCCAATGCCAAGCCACTTAAACCCAATTTACTGCCTAAGCCTGCCGAGATATAAGCATAAAAGGCACCTGAATTTTTAATATAACGGCTCATGGTGATGAATCCGACCGAGAACAGCAGCAAAATCAAGCCTGACAAAATATAAATCCCTGAAACACCAGCGCCATTTCCTTCCAAAATAGCCACTGGCATTGCACCGACTAAGCCCGTCAAAGGCGATGCGGCTGCCACCACAAAAAACACCAATGATGCTAAGCCCAAGCTGCGCTTGGTCTGATTTTTCGCTTCCATAACTTCCTCATTTCTCTGTTTATTTTGATTTTATGAGTGCAGTATAAGAAGCTTTATTTTTAATTCAATAGAATAAATCGGAACTGTTAGATTAATCCAGTGATGCTCAAATCATTGTTAATATGCAAACGATTTTGGTATTCACTTTCCTCAATCGCTTGTATAAATTTACTGGGCGCTTGTGCTGCAAATTTTTTAAACTCCCGCAAAAAATGCGATTGATCCGCATAGCCTTGCTCCAAGGCCAAACTGGTTAAACTTAGGTTTTGATGGGAGGTTAAGCATTGCAATACGTGTTGAAACCTCACGATTAAAGCATATGACTTAGGTGACAAACCAAAGTGCTCTGCGAATATTTTATTGATATAACGAGATGAGTAACCCGTATATTGTTCAAGTTGTGAAATCCGGATATCGCCTTTACCTTGAGAAATCATGTCTCGAATTTGCAAACTAAATGGTGAAGCCGAACAATCAATTCGATGTTGGTAATGCTGCATAAAAAATTGAACCTGCTCCTCAAAACTTTTTGATGAAATTATTTTTTCCAATAATGCATCACCACCACGATCAATATCACTCAACGAAAACTCGGCATCGACCAAACACTTGGAATCCATATCAATAAATTTGGGAATATAGCCAGATCGAAATCTGGCACCAAAATAGCGTTTACCTGATTGGATCTCAACCAATTGAGCTTGGGTTGTGCTGCCACACAAACGAACTTTGGGCGAATCTTTATCGCATAAGAACAAAACATCAACACTTGCATCGGGAACAGCAAAAGCGGCTCCATCGGATTTATCAGCGACAAAACTGTAAAAATGGGAAATGGGAGAATCGTGCATGACTTTTTTATAGTATGCAGAACCCGTGCTTAAGACAAAATAAGGCTGTATGGTGCGTGCCGATACGGCACCACCATGTGAATAATTCAACATATATAAACTCCTCAATTGACCTTCTATTGACGCAAGTCGGGCATTTATATGCCACTTTTTATGGGTCAATATCCTGCTTCTCTTTGTATTTTATTATTGCTATTGTTTGATTCACAAACATATTAGCAATAGTTCATCATAAGTCAGGTTCTGTCAAGCCATTACGTTTTCATGCTTTATTAATCATGTCTTTAGTTCTGATTTATTCTATTTTTATCCATTATTTACGGCAACAATAAGTTTAAATCAATTAATTTTGAATCAATAAAAACCAACAAATCCAATAAAAAAACAATAATTATGGTGCTGGTGCAAAGGAAAAAAGATGAGTTTAGAACTGGATACAGCAACGTATTACACCGCAACCAAAAAGTATTTTTTAAACTTCCCAGAGTTAGAAGAGAATATTGATGTGGATGTCGTGGTCATAGGTGGCGGCTTTACTGGCATCAATACATCATTAGAATTGGCAGAAACTGGCATCACCAGTATCGCTGTTTTAGAAGCGAAATACTTAGGATATGGCGGCACGGGTCGCAATGGTGGACAAATTATGGCGGGTATCGGCCATGACATTGAAACCTTGGGTAAAGACATTGGTGCTGAGGGTGTTAAAGCTGTATTTGAGTTAAGCGATCAAGGCTCAAAAATCATTCAAGAGCGTATTAGAAAATACGATATCGATGCTGATTTTAGACATGGTTACGCCTATATGGCATTTAATAGCCGCCAAACCAACACCCTTAAAAAGTGGGAAAAAGACTTCAAAACCATTGACCAAAAAAATGATATATACATGGTAACGGGCAAGGAGGTTCAAACGGTTATTGGTTCAAATGCTTATGAAAGTGGCTTGGTTCACATGGGCGCAGGCCAAGTACATTCACTTAACTTATTGCTAGGTGAAGCAAAAGCCCTAAGCTCTTATGGTGTACAAATTTATGAATTTAGCCCTGCTTTAGAAGTCACTTATGGCGATAAAATTGTTGTCAGAACAGCCAAGGGAACCGTGACGGCTAAAAAATTATTGTGGGCTTGCGATAGTTTTTTAAACAAAATGGAACCTAACTTACACAAAAAAACCATTAACACTTTTGCTTTTCAGATGATGACTGAACCTTTGTCTGATGAGTTGATTCAGACCATTAGTCCTATTCGCGGCGCTTATAGCGATATTCGCCCTGTGATTGATTACTATCGCATTACCAATGAGAACCGTTTATTATTTGGAAGTGCAACCTATTTTATGGAACATTTCCCCAAAGATTTAAAAACTTACAACCGCCACAATATGTTAAAAATTTTTCCTTATTTGGACAAGGTTCATATTGACTTAGCTTGGGGTGGGCCGATGGCTTGTAGCGCCAATTTATTTCCGCAAATTGGTAGCTTACCTGGGCATACAAATGTGTTTTATTGCCAAGGTTATTCCGGTTTTGGTGTCACGCCGAGCCACATTGTTTGCAAAGTATTAGCAGAAGGTATTCGAGGTGGCTCTGAGCGTTACGATTTGTTTACGCGCATTAATCACAAGTCTATTGCAGGTAAAGACCAATTTAGACCCTTTATTTTAACGGGAGCAAAATGCTTCCACCAACTTTCTGGCTATTTTAATGGCCGCCGCTAACTAAGGAATTAACATGCAAAAAATTAAAACAAACATCACTCTACAAGAATTAGACAGCTGGGGCACCGTAGTTGATTTAGGCTCTGAATTGCTAGAAGGTACTGGTAAAGCTTATGGTCAGTTTACCTTAGGCAATCCTGAATTGCCTGTTAGCGGTGGTTACTTTGGCGTTGAAAAAAGCATTTTCCGCATGACTTATCCTTTCAATGAACAAGCAACCATCGTAACCGGTAGCATTACTTTGACCAATGAAGCTACTGGCGAGAAATGGACTTTCAACCAAGGCGATAGCTGGATTGTAGAAAAAGGCACAACAGTACTTTGGGAAGTCAACAGTGACTTCTTTGTAAAACATTACTTGTCTGCATTGTAAAGACATCCTGCCCCATAGGCAAAAAGTCATTGGGGCTTTTGATAACGCACCGCATTCCTAAGTCAAAGGGATGATAAAACATGGAGAAATCATGAGTATTCCTATTTTAGCCGCTGTTGAAGATTTTTTAAACCAACGCCATGGCTCATTCATTGATGGTCAAATCGAAACAGCAACAGGTACCATGCTTGATGTTTTTAACCCAGCAAACGGTGCAGTTTTAACCCAAGTAGGTCAATGCCAAACCCAAGACATGGAACGTGCCCTACAAAGTGCTCATGATGCGTTTATCGATCAACGCTGGTCAGGCATGCGCCCTGCCGACCGTGAAAAAGTATTGTACAAACTTTCTGAGTTACTATTAGAGCACGGCGAAATACTGGCACAATTAGAAACCTTAAACCAAGGCAAGTCTATCCATATTTCTCGTGCTGTTGAAGTACAATCAACAGCGGAATACATTCGGTATATTGCAGGCTGGTGCACCAAAATAACGGGTGAAACCATGGATGTTTCAATCGCGATTCCAGAAGGTGCTAAATACACAGCTTATACAAGAAAAGAGCCTATTGGCGTGGTGGCTGCCATTGCCCCATGGAATTTCCCTTTGGCCATTGCAGCATGGAAAAGCATTCCTGCCTTAGCTGCCGGTTGCTCTGTTGTCTTAAAACCAGCCCACGAAACCCCATTAACAGCACTTTACTTGGCCAAGTTGGCCTTAGAAGCTGGCGTTCCTGCAGGTGTATTTAATGTTTTAACCGGCGCAGATGGTGCGATTGGCCAACAATTGGTTGAGCATCCATTGGTACGCAAAGTAACTTTTACTGGCTCAACAGCAGTGGGTAAAAAAGTTGGTCAAGCCGCCATTGAGCACATGGCGCATTTTTCCTTAGAACTAGGTGGTAAAAACCCCATGATTATCATGGATGACGTGCCTGTTGACGCAGCCATTAATGGCATTATGATGGGTGCTTTTTTAAATTCAGGGCAAGTTTGTGCTGCTGCTTCACGTATTTACGTTCATGAAAAAATTTACGATACTGTTAAAGCTCAGATCACTCAGGTAATTCAAGGTATCAGCCTAGGCTCAGGCTTGGATGAAGCAGCACAATTACAACCGGTAACCTCAAAAAAACAGCAACAAAATATCCTAGCTCATATTCAAAAAGCCGAAGCTGAAGGCGCAAGCGTGGTGTCAGCACCATTAGCAGATAATCTGCATGGTTATTTTGTTCCTCCAACGGTGGTTAGCGATATTCCTATCGGTAGCCAAATCCTAAGCCAAGAAATTTTTGGCCCAGTTATTGCCTTGGTTCCTTTTGCAAACGCTGATGAAGCCATTGCCTTGGCCAATGCTTCTGAATTTGGTTTAGCGGCAAGCTTATGGACCAACAATCTCAACCACACCATGAATATGGTGCCTCGCATCCAAGCGGGAACCGTTTGGGTCAACGCTCACGTGCCACTTGACCCTGCCATGCCTTTTGGTGGTGTTAAGCAATCTGGCATTGGCAGAGAGTTTGGAAAAATGGCAGTAGAAAACTTTACCGAAACCAAGTCGGTGTGTATTGCCCATTAATTTCATATCTGTAACAAAACCACCTCTTTTCTTTCTTGATTTATGGACACTGATCGCAAGTTTAGGTGTCCATTTTTTTATCAAAAATAATACTGGACAAATAAAAATTTAATTACTAATATATTACACAATAATTACTAATATATTAGCCAAGACAACATTGGTAGGTGATTATTCACTAATACAAAACTACAAGGAGAATCCCATGGGTGCACATGTTGCAAGCTATGGTAATGAGCGCAGGGTCGCCATGGCCACCATTATCGGCACCACTGTTGAGTGGTACGATTTTTTCATTTATGCCAGTGCTGCTGCATTGGTTTTCAAACAACTTTTCTTTGCGCCAGCAGGCAATTCGTTAGGCACAATTATTGCCTTTGCTTCTGTGGGCGTGAGCTTTTTATTTCGACCTTTGGGTGCTTTTTTGGCTGGTCACTTTGGAGACCGAATTGGTCGACGTGCTATGTTGGTGGTCACTTTGATTTTAATGGGTGCATCAACAACATTGATTGGCTTATTGCCAACTTATGCTAGCATCGGCATTGCAGCGCCTATCTTATTGGTATTGTTGCGTATTTTACAAGGAATTTCAGCTGGTGGTGAATGGGGAGGTGCAGTCTTAATGGCAGTTGAGCATGCACCTGCGGGTAAACGCGGTCGTTTTGGCGCCTTTCCTCAAATAGGCGTGCCATTGGGTTTGTTATTGGCTTCAGCCGTATTGGCATTGATGAGCGGCGTGATCTCTCCTGGGGAAGCTTTTGTAGAATGGGGCTGGCGCATCCCATTTTTATTCAGTGTGGTTCTTTTGTTTTTAGGCCATTGGATTCGCCGCACTGTGGATGAGAGCCCTGTTTTTGAAGAAATCAAAGAGCGTAAAGCCAATGCTGAACGCCCTGTGATTACCCTATTTAAAAACCATTCTTTATTGGTTTTATTGGCTGCATTGATGTTTGCAGGTAATAGTGCTTTGGGTTACATGACAACCGGTGGTTTTATTCAAAACTATACCACTGACCCTAATGGTCCATTGCAAATGGACAGAACACCTGTTCTATTAGCGGTTGCTGCTGCTGCCGTTACTTGGATGATTTCAACCTTCTTAGCAGGTGTTTGGTCAGATCGAATTGGTCGACGCAATATTTATTTAATCGGCTGGGCTGTACAGCTATTGGGTGTATTCACACTATTCCCACTGGTCAACATGGGTACTTGGCAAAGTGTTTTGGCGGCCTTAGTCTTATTATCAGCAGGCATTGGTTTAACCTATGGTGCTCAAGCTGCTTTTTACTCAGAGCTTTTTCCTGCATCCATTCGTTTCTCTGGCGTGTCGATTTCTTATGCTATTGGCGCCATTTTGGGTGGTGCATTCTCACCCATGATTTCTGCTGCAATTATTGCACAAACAGGCAGTACTGAGTCAGTTGTTTATTACTTAACAGGCATGACGCTTATTGGTTTTGTTGCGACTTTATTTTTAAAAGACCGCAGCAATATTCCGCTGGGCCCTCAATACGAAGCCTTGCAAAACCAATCGGCTATTTATGGCATTAAAAGCAAAACACCTCACGATAAAACCAAAATACAATTGGATTAAATCAGTCTAATAAAATTAAACCATATCGCCAGATTTTCCGGTTAGTCCGCTAAGTCTGGCGATATTCTTAATCCATACACTGTTATATATCCAGAATATTCTAATCGAGGTTGGATAATTTAGACCATGCAGATGTGCAACGGGTCGAAGATTTGCTGAACAACCGACCTAGAAAAGTACTTGGCTATTTAACACCATTTGAAGTGATGGCTTCCACTACCGTTTTCGCACTTTATACTTGAATCCGCCTTAACCAATAGAATATAAGTCATCATAATATACATATATCATTATCTATTGAGCATAATTATTCATTCTGGTACCATTACATCTTACATATATTACATAAAAAAAGGTCCATAAGATGTATATTACACACAGGCTTAGCATTATTGCTATTAGCTTATTTGGCTTATACCCTCTTGTTTGCTCCGCAGGACAATTTCCTATTTTTGAAGCCAAAGAAAAGCATCCTGATATTGATTTAATTATTAATAACCCACAATCAAAAGATGTCTATGACACCATTAAAAACAAATGGGAAAGCAGTCAAAATGCAGGTGACTACCGCAATAATAGTTTACTTAATGGTGCGACTCTGAGCAGGATTAATAACCAATTAAATCAAGTTGTTACATTGCTAGACAACAGCCATTTAATTAATAGCAAAATTAATGGTGTACAAGTGAACCTAGGCTCTCCTTTTTATAGTCAAGACACAAGCGCAACTATCAATACTGAAATATATGGAACATCTGAGAGTAAGGGTATTTTAAAGGTCTCTTCAGGCAATAGCGTATATCAAACCACAGTTAAAGAATATGGTGCTCTAACGCTTAACAAAGGGAAGTCATACGACACCGTACTTCTATCTGGCGGACGGCAAAGCATAGGCAAAGATAGCTATGCTCAAAACACGCTTATTGATGGTGGAGAACAAGAAATCACAATAGGTTCAAAAGGTGCTGCCCAAGACACCATTATTCAAAATGGTGGTAGTCAATTAGTATATTCTGGGTCGGCCAACAACACCCATGTCGGAAGTCAAAGCTACCAATTGGCTTCAGGTAAAGTTGATAATACCCATATTTATAACGGTGGTTATCAACTAGTCTATATTGATGACCAGAATCAAGACAAAGGGGTATCAAATACATGGGTTTATCATGGTGGTACGCAGCGCATAAAAAGTGGTAGTGCTTCTAACAATACCATTGAGGGCACTCAAATCATCACCAACCTTTCTGGAGAATGGACAAATGGACAATGGATCGAAGACCCCCTCGGAGGAACTCATGGTGACGATCCAAAATCAAGCAATGCCACAATAAATTCAACTGGTATACAAATTGTTGGTAAAAATGGTACTGCACTTAACACTGAAGTATCTGGCGGCACACAAATCGTTAAACCTTATGGTGCAATACAAGACACCACCATACTCAATGGCGGCGTCTCCACTCTTGAGTATGGCTCATATTCACGCGGTGAACTTAATGTTCACAATGGCTCCGTCTTACTCACCACAGGAAGTAATCATGATTGGACTGGTGATTTAGGAAAAGGGGC
Organism: Neisseriaceae bacterium; assembly: GCA_030146285.1. Taxonomy (GTDB): domain Bacteria; phylum Pseudomonadota; class Gammaproteobacteria; order Burkholderiales; family Neisseriaceae; genus JASLFS01. The sequence continues at coordinate 11,863 of JASLBZ010000148.1, forward strand.
TTATGCACAAAAAATAAACTTGGAAAGTAATAATGCTCGTTTATTAATTCAATACAATCCGAATACAACTGAATCACAAGCCACTGTAGATACATTAACCAATAATGGTCATGTTATTTTCAATAAACCTAATACGCCTAATTTAGAGCAATACAGCCAACTCAATATTAAAAATCTAACGGGCAATGGTTCATTCCATATGAATACCAATATAACCAAAAATATTGGTAGCTTTCTTAATGTAACAGAAAATGTTAATGGGGAGTTTTCTGTCTATGTGGCTGACTCAGGACAAGAAATTAACCAAACAAATGAAGAGAAAACGTACCATTTAATTCATGCAAAAAACAGTGCCAAAGAAAGCTTTAAACTACATAATGATTCCGTTGATATTGGTGCATATACATATTTGTTAACACAAAATACGGCCAATAGTGATGATTGGTATTTAACATTAAAAAAAGGGAATGAGGACCAATCCTGACCAGAGCCTTCAAAACCAACTAATAATGCGTTAATGCTTGCTAATGCCATTCCAAACATTTGGAAAAGTGAGCTATCCACCTTACGCTCTCGCTTAGGTAATTTACACCAAAACCAAGAGCAATCCGCTCTTTGGGGGAAATATATTACTAACAAGCATTTAATTAATAACCAACAAATTCAATATCAACAGAACATGAATGGTGTAATGATTGGCGCCGATAAAAGCATTTCTTTGAATCATGCAAAACTGTATCTAGGTGGAATGTTTTCTTATAGCCAATCTGATTTAGATGCCAATAATGGTGATGGAAAAATCAAGAGCTTGGGTGCTGCAATCTATTCGACATGGATTCACGATACTGGGTATTATTTAGATAGCCTTATCAAGGTCAACCATTTTAACAACCAACACCATGCTTATTTCAATAACAACAAAACTTCCGCCAGCAGCAATAAAAATGGTTTTGGTTTTTCGATTGAAGTGGGTAAGAATATCAAAAAACAAGATTTTTTTATTGAGCCTTATGCCCTATTAAGTGCATTTTATGGACAGAAAAATCAATATCGTTTCACGAATGATATGGAAGTTGAAACCGCCTCTAATAAATCACTCATGGGAGAGGCAGGTATCACTATTGGTAAGAAATTTATAACCGCCAATAATAATGAAATTCAGCCTTATCTACGCTTAGCACTTAACCATGAGTTCCATAAAAACAATGATATGATTGTTAATAAAACAGAGCATTTTACTGATAACATGTCGGGTTCGATGGGAAAATATGGTATTGGATTTAATGCCCATTTTGCAAAAAGTTGGGCTGCCTATGGGGAGTTTAATTATGCACATGGTTCTAAACATGAGGTTCCTTTTGATGGTCACCTCGGTATACGTTATACATTTAAATAAATTCTCTCTAAGCATTAATATTTTGATAGCATCAATATAATCTATCTTCGAGCTTACTTGGCTTGCTAATATGGATTAGTAAGCCAAGTAGAAGATATTCCTCCCTAAAAGATTGGCTGTCTGCATTTCTAGCAGATTCTGTCGCATTAAGAAATCATATCTGCTATTCTTGA
>JASLBZ010000080.1 GCA_030146285.1 Neisseriaceae bacterium
CAAAGTGGTTTTACCATGATCGACGTGGGCGATAATGGCAATATTGCGAATTTGTTTGCTCATTGGAATTTTTGCTTCAAAGAAAAAAATTAGGAAGAGATTATAGCATTGTTCTAATTGCTATATTATGGTTTTTTTGCGACTCATAAATCATTGAATCAAGTAATAAAGACGTAATATACAGAGTAAAGTGCTCTTACTGTTTGAAATATAACATTTTTTTACTTAGGTGTTTTGTTAAATTGTTGTATTATATTAATAATATATTCGCCAGTATTGCTTCAGTGTTGGAAAGTTCACCACTTTTTAAGGTTGCCATGCCATGGAACAATTTGAGTTCTTTGATATTCCCAGTCCGTGCTGTGGCGTTTGCCAAAGCAACAATAAGGGGTATTGTAAAGGATGTTTACGTTCACGAGATGAGCGTTTATATTGGCTGAAAATGAGCAATACCGAGAAAAAAATGGTATTGCAGTTGTGTGCAAGGCGCAAAAAAGCAGTGATTGCGCGGGCTTTGAAAGCGCAAAAGCTAGCCAGTGAATCCATGCTTGTTTCGCCTGAGCAGTTGACTATATTAGATGAAATCTAAATTGAGAAAATAAAACATTCATTATGATGAACTTGATTTTGTGCGTGTGTTTTAGTGTTGCAGTATCGGTCTTTTTGAAAGTTGCTTCGGCAAAAAAAATCAATTTAATGCAAGCCATTGCCATGAATTATTTTGTGGCCATTGCTTGCGTTATTTTTTTATTAAAACCTGAATTCAATCCAGAAAATAGGCACCAGATTTCTTATTCTGTCTTATTTGGTTTGGGCGTTCTGTTGCCCAGTGTGTTTTTAATGTTGGGTAAGGCGGTACAAACGGCGGGGATTGTGCGCTCAGATGCGGCGCAAAGATTATCGCTGTTTATCCCCATTGTGGCATCGTTTACCTTATTGGGCGAGCATTTGAGCTTGACCCGGTTTATCGGTTTGATTTTGGCTTTTGCTGCGTTATTTTGTTTGCTAGACAAGCCAAAAGCCAGCGGTGCGCACAATGACAGCCAATACGGTTGGGTTTATTTGTTGTTGGTGTGGGTGGGTTTTGGCGTGATTGATGTGTGCTTTAAAATGCTGGCCAAGACTGGGCAATCATCCACCATGAATTTATTGATGGTATTTGCTTTGGCAGGCATTTTGTCGTGTGTGTATGTTGCAATAAAACGCCAAGCATTAAGCCATGCTAGTTTATTGGCAGGTGTTCTTTTAGGTTGCATGAATTTTGCCAATATTCACTTTTATATTCAAGCACACCAAGAATTTAGCACTTCACCCACATTGGTTTTTGCTGGTGTAAATATTGGTGTGATTGTAACGGGGTTATTGGTGGGTGCCATTCTTTTTAAAGAAAAACTGTCACGCTGGAATATATTGGGCATTGTTTTGGCTGTATCAGCCATTGCCGTGTTGTTTTATTTTGAGTCTTGGATGCGCAGCTTTGGTATTCGATTGGAAATATAAGGCAGCCTGAACACAAAAAGCGATAAGGTTAACCTTATCGCTTTTTTTAATGAATATAATAAGTGGCTCTATTTAAACCGTTTGCGAGTAAATTGCATGTGTGGTTTTTTCACGCAAATACTTATCAAAAGTCATGGCAATATTCCGAATCACGAAGCGGCCTTTGGCACTAACCAAGATGAAATCCTCTTCAATATCCAATAAACCCATGTCGTGAAAAGCACTTAAATCAGCCCATTCGTCCTTGAAGTAATTTTTAAAGCAAATGCCATATTGCGCTTCATAAGCACCAAAAGACAAAGCAAAACGACACATCAAATCTTGGATAATACTGCGACGCAAAATATCATCTTGGGTGAGGGTGATGCCACGCATAATCGGCAAGTGGCCTGACGCGATGCTTTCGTAATAGGCATTGATATCGCGCTCGTTTTGGACATAAATGTTGCTGACTTTGCCAATGGATGACACACCAATGGAAATCAAGTCGCAATCTGCATAAGTTGAATAACCTTGGAAATTACGCTGCAAGCGACCTTGTTTTAGGGCCAAAGAAAGCTCATCGTTTGGTTTGGCAAAGTGATCCATGCCAATAAACACATAACCTTTGTTAATCAAGGTTTCAACAAACATTTGTAAGATATCCAGTTTGACTTCGCTAGAAGGCAAATCTGCATCAGCGATACGACGTTGAGGCTTAAATAAATGCGGCAAGTGGGCGTAGTGGTAAATGGCCAGGCGATCTGGGTCCAGTGCCAAAACACGCTCTAATGTTTCTTGCATTGAGGCCAAAGTTTGGTGTGGCAAACCATAAATCAAATCCACACTGATGGATTTGAAACCTGCATCTCGAGCGGCGTTGATGACCGTGGCAGTTTCTTCTTCTGTTTGCACGCGATTCACCGCTTTTTGTACATCCAAATTGAAATCTTGGATGCCAATACTCATGCGATTAAAGCCCAGTTCACGCAATTTGAAAACTGATTCACGAGTCACTTTTCTTGGGTCAATTTCAATGGAGTATTCGCCATCGGCAACCAAGGTAAAGTGTTCACGGATCAGTTCAAAAACGTGACCTAATTGTGCATCGCTTAGAAAAGTAGGCGTACCCCCACCAAAGTGCAATTGGGTCAGTTTTTGTTTGCCATTGAGGTGCGGTTTCAATAATGCCAATTCTTTGCCTAAATATTCTATGTATTCATCGGCTTTGGATTTGTCTTTGGTGATGATTTTATTGCAACCGCAGTAATAGCAAATGGTATTGCAAAACGGAATGTGAACATATAAGGACAAAGCTTTGTTCAAAGCGCCCACAGTGCGTTTTGATAAGGTTTGTAAATAGTTTTGCTCAGTGAAATTATTTTGAAAGCGATCTGCAGTAGGATAAGAGGTGTAGCGAGGACCTTTACCGCTTAATGATTGGATAAGCTCTCTATCAAAATCAACGGCTTTAAATTGTTGTAACGCAGTAAAGTCCATTTAGAATACGCCCAGAATGTCAAAGTTTAATTGTACTATGATTACTGATTCTGCACTTTTTTGCGTTGATTCAAATCAATGCGAGAGTTTATTACGCTCAGTAATAATGGTAGAATGATGTTTGCGTAAAATCAAATTCATGTCAATTAAATAAAATATTTTTTGTGACTTGGATTTTTTGAACCAGGTATCGATTTAAAGGAAAATTAAAGAATGGCAAACAGTAATGTTTTAAAAACACTTTGTTCAACATGTTCATTACGGGAGTTGTGTCTTCCTGTTGGCTTAATGCCTGATGAATTGGAACAAATCGATGCTGTGATTCGCCAAAGTCGCCGTTTAAAGCGGGGTGAGTATCTATTCCGTGTAGGTGAGCCATTTACTTCTTTTTATGCCATTCGTACCGGTTTTATGAAAACAACGATTGTCAGCCAAGATGGACGTGATCAAGTGACTGGATTTTCCATGTCTGGTGAGTTGATTGGCTTGGATGGAATCTCTACAGGAGAGCATACCTGTGATGCCGTGGCTTTAGAAGACAGTGAAGTGTGTGAGTTGCCATTTTCTCGTTTGGAGGGTTTGTCAGCAGAAATTCCATCCTTACAGCGCCACTTTTACCGTTTAATGAGTCGTGAGATTGTTCGTGACCAAGGTGTTATGTTGTTATTAGGCAACATGAAGTCAGAAGAACGCTTAGCTGCCTTTTTACTGAATTTATCACAACGTTTACAGTCTCGCGGATTTGCTGCTTATGATTTTATTTTGCGCATGTCGCGTGAAGAAATGGGCAGTTATTTGGGGTTGAAACTGGAAACCGTGAGCAGAACGCTGTCTAAGTTTCACCAAGCTGGCTTAATCAAAGTGGATCACAAACACATTCAAATTTTAGAGCCGAATGCTTTAAAAGAAATGGTTTCAGGCTGCTCACAAAGCGGCGCATAATCAGTTCTTGAAATATCCCATACTGACCTCACTTATTACTCATTCGAAATAATATTAAGTCGTGAATGAGGTCAATATGAAAGAAACATTAAGTTTTCAAACAGAAGTTAAACAGCTATTGCAATTAATGATTCACTCTTTGTACTCAAACAAAGAAATCTTTTTGCGTGAGTTGGTGTCGAATGCAGCTGATGCCATTGATAAATTACGCTTTGAATCCTTAAGTCACCCCGAGTTTCTCGAAAACAATTCTGAATTTAAAATTACAGTAACCGCAAACCAAGACAACAAAACCGTGACAGTGTCGGATAACGGTATTGGTATGACCCAAGAGCAAATTATTGATCACTTAGGCACGATTGCCAAGTCGGGTACTAAGGCGTTCTTTGAGCAGTTAACTGGTGACAAACAAAAAGATGCCCATTTAATTGGTCAATTTGGTGTGGGTTTTTATTCTGCATTTATTGTTGCAGATGAAGTGACTGTCGAAAGCCGCCATGCCGGCTTGCCTCACGATCAAGGCGTGCGTTGGCAAAGCAAGGGCGATGGTGAGTTTACCGTTGAGACCATTACCAAAGAAACTCGCGGTACTGATATTATCTTGCACTTAAAAGAAGATCAAAATGATTTGCTAAGCGATTGGACTTTGCGCCGCATTGCCACGACTTATAGCGATCATATTTCTGTGCCCATCATGATGAAAAAAGCACCAGAATACGATGATGAAGGCAATATTTTACACAGTGATGATTTGGAGTCTGTGAACCAAGCGCAAGCATTGTGGACACGTCCGAAAAATGACATTACTGACGAACAATACCAAGAATTTTACCAACATGTCTCTCATGATTTTGGCAAAGCTTTGGCTTGGAGCCATGCCAAAGTAGAGGGACGTCAAGAATACACGGAATTATTGTATATCCCAGAAAATGCACCGTATGACTTGTATGAGCGTGAAGCCAAAGGCGGCGTTAAGTTGTATGTAAAACGTGTGTTTATCATGGATGATGTTAATAAGTTGATGCCTGCTTATATGCGTTTTGTGCGTGGTGTGATTGACAGCAATGATTTGCCGTTGAATGTTTCGCGTGAAATCTTGCAAGAAAGCAAAGATTTGGATGTGATTCGTTCAGGCTGTGTGAAAAAAGTGATTGCGCTCTTAGAAGATTTGGCCAAAAACCACCCCGAGCGTTTCACGATGTTCTGGAATACTTTCGGTCGCGTCTTAAAAGAAGGTGTGGGCGAAGATGCGAACAATAAAAACAAGATTGCCGCTTTGTTGCGCTTTACCAGTACGCATAACGACAATGCCGAACAAAATGTTAGCTTTGCTGATTACATTGCGCGCATGAAAGATGGGCAAGATAAGATTTATTATATTACTGCTGATAGCTATGCAGCTGCCAAAAACAGCCCACACATGGAAGTCTTCAACAAAAAAGGTGTTGAGGTTTTGTTGTTAACCGATCGTGTCGATGAATGGGTTGTGGGTAGTTTGCCTGAGTTTGATGGCAAAATGTTGGTGAGCGTTGCCAAAGGTAGCTTGGATTTGGGCGGTATGGAAGATGAAGCAGAAAAAGCCGAACAAGCCAAAGTGGAAGAAAGCAGCAAGGATTTGGTGGCGACGATGAAAGCTTTATTGGGTGATAAAGTGGCAGATGTGCGTGCTACCACACGTTTGGTTGATAGCCCAACCTGCTTGGTTGTTGGTGAAAATGACATTAGCCAACATTTGGCTCGTATGCTTGAAGCTGCTGGTGCAAAAGACCAATTGCCAACCAATAAGCCAACATTGGAAATCAATCCTGAACACATGTTATTAAAACGCTTAGAGCAAGAAAGTAATACAGAAAAACAAACCGATTTGGCAGAATTGCTATTGGATCAGGCTTTACTGGCTGAGGGCGGTAAGTTAGAAGATCCTGCTAGCTTTGTGAAACGCATGAACCAATTGTTAATGTCATTGTAATTTTGATTTAGATATTTACTTTCAATTAATAAACGATACAATGAAGCCTTAGTGATGTTTACTAAGGCTTTATTTTTTAATGTAATGATAGGTAGGTTGATGCGTAATAAATATTGGGTACTGTATACGGGCGGTACCATTGGCATGAAAAAAACCGAAATTGGTTTGGTGCCGGACAAAGGAATTATGGAAAAGGTCTTGGCACCTTATTCCAAATTGGATACTTTTGATTGTCATATTTGTGATCCGCTCATTGACTCATCTGCTTTGAATATCGGACATTGGCAAGCATGGCTGGAGTTGATCCGAGACAGAATCAATGAATACGATGGTATTTTGATTTTGCATGGTACTGACACCATGGCGTATACCGCCAATATGTTGGCTTTTGCCTTACAAGGCTTGAACAAACCCGTAATTTTAACGGGTTCACAATGGCCTTATGATGCAAACAACAGTGATGCGCCTTTGAACTTAGAAACGGCTGTTGCTGCTTTGAACTTGCCAATTTGCCAGGAAGTCGCGATTGCTTTTGACGGTGCGCTTTGGCAAGCAGTGGGCAGCAGTAAAGTCAGTACTGAAACGGCCGCAGGTTTCAGTACGCCACATTATCCGCCTTTGGGTTTGTGGCAAGAGCACAAATGGCAAGAACTTAGAAAAGAACGGTTTTTGCGCTTGGGTGACTTAGATAAGCCGGTTAAGGTTTTGTCATTGGATTCTGATATTGAGATTGGCGTGTTACTGTTTCAACCTGCTTTGCCTGTTGAAAGTGTGATCCGTTACTTAGACAACACTCCTGAACAAGCAGTGGTGTTATTAACATACGGTCATGGTAATGCACCGGATTACCCTGAAATGATGAATGCGATGCGCGAGTACATCAATCGAGGTAATGTTCTGGTGAATATTAGCCAAGTGAAACAAGGGCATGTGGCATCTTTGTATGCTCAAGGCCATGCTCTAATTAAAATTGGTGTGGTCAATGGCGGTCGTTGGAATATTGAAACGACCATGGCCAAGTTGATAGTGGGCTTAAGCCAAGGCTTACATGGCATTGATTTGGAGCAAATGCTACTGGATAACTGGGTGGGTGAGTGGAGTGATTGATTAGCGATTAATAAAATATTTGCGCATCAATTCACATTCAACAGAAACATCAGGGTTTAACGGCAAGATTGCACTGCCTAAAGAATCAAATTCATTGATTTGGTAAAAAGCAACTGAGTTTAAGGATGCATAGAGTTTGAGAAAGCTCAGGCCTGCATCAATAGACAATTGCTCAGCACGTTGCAATAAAGCCGTACCCAAACCTTGGTTGTGGACAAAAGGATGTACATAGATGGCATCCAGTTGTGCCTCTGCTAAGTCCAATTGAAAAAAACCTTGAATATTGCCTTTGTACTCAATAATGTACAGTTTTTTATTTGGGTTGTTAAGGGTATCTAAATAGCTTTGTGGTGACAAAAGTTGTGTCCATGCTTGCAAAATAGCATCGTTGTATGTGCTTGAGCAGGTATAACGCACTGAATACAAATGCGTTTGGTAGATGTCATCACAATCTTCAGGTTTTGCTGCTCGCAAGTGCGTTAATAAAGCCATATTAATCCCATCCAAATCCGCCCCAATATTTGAAGATATTGTGGCGGATTTGTGTAGAAGATACAACCCACGTTTATTTACATTCGGTTTAATTCTTTTTGAATGGCTTGTACGTTTTGTTGACGCTCTTGCACATTTTGCTCTAAAGCACGAACACGCTCTTGGTATTTCGCATAATTTTTCTCATTACCCAAACGAACTGCACGTCCATCTGCTAAGGCTTTTTGGGCTTGAGATAAAGCTTGTTTCTCGTTATTCAATTCAGATTCCAAAATGGCATAGCGACCATTGTCGCGGTTTTGCTGAGTATTGGAATTGACTTGATTGTTCATGGCAGATGAACTTGGCGCATTATTGGATCGAGATGGTGCAGGCGCTGGTTTTTTATTGGTATTGCTTGGTTTTTTGCTAGAAGACCCATCACTTGTGCTGTAAGAACCAAGGCTTTGTAAGTTGGCATTTTTACAACCTGGACCATTGCTGCTGGTGTAAACAACTTCGCCATTTTTATTGCACATATAAACAGCAGCCTGTATGGGTGCTGCAAGCAAGCTGCATGTTCCAAATAACCATAAAGTTTGTTGTATAACGCGCAATGATTTAATTTTCATGTGAAAGGTCTCTTTTTTGTATTATTCGTTAAATTGCTGCAAGATCTCTTCTTTGATGTTTTCTAATGTCTCTTGCCACATTAACCAATCTTCCTCAATTTGCGCTAACTGTGTTTTGATTTGCGCTAACTGATTCAAATTTTCTTGTAACATGGCTTTGTTTTCAACATCATAAGCAGATTCTTCGGCTAAGAATGCATTGATTTTATCCTGTTGTACTGAAAGTTGCTGCATATTTTGTTCAGCGGCATCAATTTGCTTCTGAAGTGGACGGGTTTTGTTCGCCAATGCTTGGCGAATCTGCGCTTCTTGGCGTTTTATGTCTTTGCGATTTTGGCTTGTGCTTGATGCACTGGGCTCTTGAGCAGCTTGTTCTTGGTTTAAGCGCCATTGTCGATAATCATTTAAGTCGCCATCAAACTGTTGCAATTTGCCATCATAAATTAACCAGAACTGATCAGTTGTGGCTTCTAGCAAGCTTCGATCATGTGAAACCAGCAGCATAGCGCCTTCAAAGCTTTGCAAAGACAAGGTTAGGGCGTGACGCAAATCCAAATCTAAGTGATTCGTTGGTTCATCCAGTAGCAATAAATTGGGTTTTTGCCAAACCAACATGGCCAATGCCAAACGGGCTTTTTCGCCACCAGAAAAAGGGGCAATTTCTTGCATGGCCATATCACCAACAAAGTTAAAGCCACCTAAGAAGTTACGAATCTCTTGTTCGCGAACTTCAGGAGATATTTGCTGGATATGCCAAATTGGGCTTTGATCGGCACGCAAAGATTCCAATTGGTGCTGTGCAAAATAGCCAATTTTTAGCTTATCTGCGCGAATAATCTGTCCGCATTTGGGCTTTAAGCTGCCTGAAATGGCTTTGATTAAAGTGGACTTACCACTGCCATTGACACCCAATAAACCCAAACGAGCACCACTTTCAATATTGAATTGAATGTCTTTGATGATGGTATTGTCACCATAGCCCAAAGTGATGCCATCCAGTTTTAAGAGCGTATTGGGCAAGGTATCTGGTGTGGAAAATTCAAATGAAAAATCACTGTCCAAATGCGCTGGTGCCAAACGCTCTAGTTTTGCCAAGGCTTTCATGCGACTTTGTGCCTGTGTAGCTTTGGTGGCTTTGGCTTTAAAACGGTCAATAAAAGATTGCAAATGCTTGATGTGGTTTTGTTGTTTGGTATAAGCCGCTTGTTGTTGGCTTAAACGCAGTGCTCGCTCTTCTTCAAAAAAGTCATAATTGCCACCGTAAAGGTGTAGTTTTTGCTGGTTTAATTCAACGGTGCGATTGGTGGTGGCATTTAAGAAATCTTTGTCATGCGAAATAATCAATTGTGTTGCCGCCAAAGAGCTTAAATAATTCTCTAGCCACAAAACGGTCTCAATATCCAAGTGATTGGTGGGCTCATCTAGGAGCAATAAATCGGCTCGGCACATCAAAGCTTGTGCCAAATTCAAACGCATGCGCCAACCACCACTAAAAGCACTTACTGCTTTTTGGTGTTCATCTTGACTAAAACCCAAACCAGATAATAGTTTTGCTGCTCGAGAGGGTGCAGTATAAGCATCAATTTCAGAGAGCTCGGCATGAATTTTGGCAATGGCCTCACCATCGTTATCAGATTCAGCTTGGCTTAAGGCTGCCTGAAGCTTGCTCAATTGGGCATCGCCTTGTAACACGTATGCAATTGCACTGATTGGCAATGATGGTGTTTCTTGAGAAACACTGGCCATTTTCCAATGTTTTGGAATCAAGATATCGCCTGTTTCTGGATGAATATCACCTTTTAACAAGGAAAATAAGCTGGATTTACCAGTGCCATTTTTACCAATCAAACCCACGCGTTGATTGGGGTGAATGGTCAATGAGGCATTGTCCAATAATACTTTTAGACCACGCTGCAAGGTGATGTTTTTTAATTCAATCATCGGGACGAAAACCACTTATCAAATAGCAAAAGAGGGAGGTATTTTACCTGAAAAAAAGGCTGCCTGAACATAAAGAACAAGCAGCCTGATTGTGCTGGTGTGCATTGACCAAAAATCAATGGCTTCGTTGGTAAAAAGCTTGGGTGTCTTCTAAAAAGTAAGCATCCAGTATCGGCTCTTGACCAATGAACAAAATATCCAGCGGTGGGTTAGGGATGTCCATTTTGTGAATGGCTCGGCCAATGGCTTGGCTTAAGTGCATTTCATCTGAGAGTGCATCTAAAGCCAAAATGGTGTGTGGAGGCAAACCATCTTCAGGATTGTAAATCATGGCAAGCCATGCTCTTTCAATGAGTGGTTGACTTGGTAACCATGCCAAAAGTGCTTGGGCAAGTGCTTCTGGATACGATGTTGGTTCGCCCAGTAAAACCTCTGAGTTGCCAGACAATTGAGTTTCTCGGGGTTGTTGCCAAATCGTACCATCTAAAATAGCATTAACTTCATCAGCCAAAAATGGCTTGGAGACTTCAGAGCCATAATCCAAAAACAAATTCACTCCAGTGGTCAGCTGCATTAAATCGCGTGCCGCCATCTTAAAATACGTTACCGCAGTTTCATGGGCATCTTTTAATGATGCAACACTACTGAAAATGGGGATAAACCAATCGTTATTGGCTTCAATGTGCTGCAATTGAATATCCTGGTCCTCATCAATCATGGCTTGGGTGAACTCTGTGACAGCAGCAGCATCTGCTTTGACAAGGTAAATATCAGCGGCCATAAAGTCACGGTAAAATTGAGCACGCAATTCTGGCTTTTCTAATGCTTGTTTTAATGCGTGGGATAATTGATTGTGCAATGGCATGGGCAATCCTTGTTGGGCGTCTTGGTGAATATCATCAAAAATGCTTATGCTATACAGATGAGGCTGAAGCTGTATTTATCAAGCACCCGATGGGTATTTTTAGATAAAAAAAGCGACCCAAAAGGGTCGCGGAGTGTTCAGGAGGATATTATTGTTGTTGGTTTTGTTGCATATTATTCAGTCAGAATAATATTAGAACTGGTTCATGGTATTGTCTTTACCACCGGCTTTAAGTGCTGCATCGCCTGCAAAATACTCTTTGTGGTTATCGCCAATATCAGAGCCAGCCATGTTTTGGTGTTTCACACAAGCAATACCGTTGCGAATTTCGCGACGTTGTACACCTTTGACATATGCTAGCATGCCTTCTTTATCAAAGTAGCCTTTTGCCAAGTCATCTGTTGATAAAGCAGCTGTGTGGTAAGTTGGTAAAGTAATCAAATGGTGGAAAATACCAGCTTCACGAGCAGCATCAGCTTGGAATGTGCGGATTTTTTCATCTGCTTCTATGGCCAATTCGCTTGCATCGTATTCAATGCTCATCAAGTTTTCACGCACATATTGTGATACATCTTTGCCAGCTTCTTTATAAGCATCAAATACTTGTTGGCGGAAGTTTAACGTCCAGTTGAATGATGGGCTGTTGTTGTAAACCAATTTGGCATTAGGAACCACTTCACGAATGCGGTTCACCATTTCTGCGATTTGGCCCACGTGAGGTTTCTCGGTTTCAATCCACAATAAATCAGCACCATTTTGCAATGAAGTAATGCAATCCAATACCACACGATCAACACCTGTATTGGCTTTGAATTGGAACAAGCCGCTTGCCAAACGAGTAGGTTTCAATAGCTTGCCATTGGATTTAATAACCACATCGCCATTTTCAATTTCGCTGGCATCTGAGATGTATTCGCCATCTAAGAAGCTGTTGTACAAATCACCCAAATCACCAGGCTCATTGGTCACTGCAATTTGTTTGGTCAAGCCAGCACCCAAAGAGTCGGTACGAGCCACAATAATGCCATTGTCCACGCCCAATTCTAAGAATGCATAACGAACAGCGTTAATTTTGGCTAAAAAGTCAGCGTGTGGAACCGTTACTTTACCGTCTTGGTGTCCACATTGTTTTTCATCAGACACTTGGTTTTCAATTTGAATACAACAAGCACCTGCTTCAATCATTTGTTTGGCTAGTAAGTAAGTCGCCTCAGCATTACCAAAACCAGCATCAATGTCCGCAATAATAGGCACAATATGGGTTTCAAACTGATTGATTTGCTCTAGCAAAGCAGCTTCAGCTGTTTTGTCATTGGCAGCACGAGCATCATCTAATGCACTGAACAACAAGTCCAGTTCACGCGCATCTGCTTGGCGCAAGAATGTGTATAACTCTTTAATCAAACCAGAAACCACGGTTTTTTCGTGCATGGATTGGTCAGGCAACGGACCAAATTCAGAACGAAGTGCAGCAACCATCCAGCCTGATAGGTATAGATAGCGTTTGTTCGTTGTTTTTAAATGCTTTTTAATGGAAATCATTTTTTGCTGACCAATAAAACCGTGCCAGCAGCCCAAAGACTGAGTGTATACCGAAGAATCGGCATCGTATTCTGCCATGTCTTTGCGCATGATGTCAGCAGTGTAGCGAGCGATGTCTAAACCATTTTTAAATTGGTTTTCGATGCGCATGCGAGCTGCGTATTCAGGGTTGATAGCGTGCCAGCTATTGCCTGCTTTTTGTTTCAATTCAGTAAGCGCTTTAATTTCATTTTGGTACGTTGACATGATTTATCCTTTGTTCTGATATGAGTTTGGAATTTGCCGCACCTTGTCAGTGGTGCGATGCACAAATTTAACCACTAAACATCCCGTTTGGCTAGTACTTTTTTAAAATATTTTTAATGTTTTCAGTAGTTTGCGTAATCGAACTTTATTTATTTCATTTGTGCTATTTATGAGTAAAAAGAAGGTGCTCTTAGCGAAATCGAAGAAATAATTGTTTTTTTAATGACATAAAAGTGTAAAGAACAGAATCGAAATTAAAACCTGATCATATGCTAATGAATTATGATAAATTGTTCTTTTGTTCGGACTTGGTGCATTTTATTTGCATAATGGATGGGAATTGAATGAAATTATGATTGTTTAAGTAAATAAGACGTATTGGTTTCGTAGAAATGTTCTTTTGTTCTAAAAAAAGCCAAAAAAAAGGCTGCCATAAGTAGGCAGCCAAATGAGAGAGTGCTACATCGGTACTGATTAAGCGTCAGTTGGGTCAACTGAGTCGTTATCGGTGTTGCTTTGAAAACGCACGGACTGTGGGTAAGGGTAAAAATCTTCGATTAAACCACTGGCCAAACGTTCTTTCTTGTGTTGCCAAAATTCAGGTGTTAATAAGTCACGGTGGTGTTCTAAAAATATTTTTCTCACATCCGGCTCACCCAGCAAAAAAGGACCAAATTCTTCGGGGAAGACATCGCCTTGGTTGACGGGATACCATACTTCACCAGACATTTCGAATTCTGGGTTTGGTGCGGTGGGGATTTTTCTAAAATTACAATCAGTCATGTATTCGATTTCATCGTAATCGTAAAAAATTACCCGATTAAAACGGGTCATACCAAAGTTTTTGTACAGCATATCGCCAGGGAAAATATTGGCGGAAGCCAATTCTTTTAAACAATAGCCGTAATCAATTACTGCTGCTTCTTTTTGCTCTGGTGTGGCTTTTTGCATAAACAAATTCAGTGGTTTTAAACGCATTTCCACATACAAATGTTTGATGATCACCATGCCATTTTTTTCTTCAATTTGCGATGGTGCCAAGGTTTGCCATTCTTCTAGCAATTCTTGTGCAATGCGCTCTTTAGGAAAAGCCATGCTGGAGAATTCTAATGTATCGGCCATGCGACCAACGCGGTCATGGCGTTTGACAAGCTGGTATTTCTTACGAACATAAGCTTGGTCAAAATCTTTATTGTGGCCAAAAATGTCTTTAATCACCTTAAACACATAGGGGAATGAGGGCAGGGTGAACACACTCATGACCAAACCTTTCACCCCTGGTGCAGGAATAAACATATCGTGCGAATAATTCAAATGCTGTTGAAACTCACGAATAAAAATGTTTTTGGTTTGTTTTTGCAATCCGAGCATGGTGTATAAATCAGCAACAGAGCGCATGGGCAGCATTGAGTGTAAAAAATGCACATAACCAGCTGGAACATCCATGTCGACCAAAAAGTAAGCCCGTGCAAAAGAGAACATGACCGCAATTTGTGGTGCTTCAAAAAGTGCTGCATCGATAATCAATTGACCATCGGTATCATGAACAATGGCCAGTGCAAAAGGATGGCGGGTATGTCCATTGATGATTTGACCAAAAATATAGGCACTTTTATTGCGGTAAAAAGCAGAATGCAAAATCTGCACATGCAAGTTCAATTCTTGGGGTGGCCATTGTTCTTTAAAGTGTCGTCTGGCAGCACGCAAAACATGGGCGATGTCTTGTTCTTGATGGGCAAAAGGAACTTGCCAATCAAAATGCTTTAAAAGATCGCGCATGCAGCCACGCAAACCTTGCTTACTGGGGTAAAAAGAAGTGAAGGTGTGCGGATCAGAATCAATGTATTCAGTAGAAATAGCGGGTTTGACAAAGATAAACTGGTTTCGGTAATAGGCTTTGTCAAGAATCTTGGTTGAAACTGAGTTAAAAAAAGTTTCTGCCAATTCAGGCTGCTTATGATTGACCAGTAAGGCAATGTATTCGGTTTTGGCATCTTGCCAAATGTGTTCATTTAACGCATTCGCAGCGTATTCTTCGCGCAAAGCCGTAGAAGCTTCACGCACACGGTCGTCATACATTTGGATTCTGTCAGCAATCAAACGTTGAATGCCATGCCAGTCTGAAGCTTCAAACATGGCTTTGGCCTTGGCGCTGGCAGCACGGAACATGGTGTAGTGTTTGTTAAAACCTGCCAAAATGGTATCAGCAACCGCTCGGGATTGTTGCGCTCTTAAGCGACTCATTTTGATCGCTCCTCTATTGGATTGATTCTTCTTTGGATTATGTTTTTATTATTGGCTTTGTTTTGAGATACATTAACGGTTTTGTTATTTTTTTGCAATGCACAAAATGACGATAAATAAATTGTTTCGATGTGAACGTCAGGTCTTTTGTCTTTAATCAATAAGCATTTAATTGGATATTATATTTGTAAATATAAATAATTAAATGCATCAAATATGTTTTATTTTTACCAAGACTTGTATTTTTTCAGGTTGCCCATATTTATTAATAAAGAAAATTTAAACACCGAAGGTAAGATGATGAACCATACAGAACATGACAAAAATGATGCTTTGGCATCTGAAGAAGAGATTGTGAATGAAGTTGCTGCTGAAGTTCAAGCTGAAGAGCTTGAATTGAGTGTTGAAGATTTGCATGCCAAAATTGCTGAATTGCAAGGTCAGTTAGAAGATGAAAAATTACGTGGCTTAGCGAATGAGCAAAATTTGCGTCGCCGTCATGAAGAAGACATTAAATCAGCACATAAATTTGCAACTCAAAAATTTGCGACAGATTTACTGGCCGTTAAAGACTATTTGGAAATGGCTTTAATGGACACCAGTGGTCAGTTTGAAGGTTTAAAAATGGGTGTTAGCATGACACTAACTGAACTGGAAAAAGCATTTGAGCGTGGCCAAATCAAAGAAATCACGGTAACAACCGGTGAGAAAATGGATCCACATACGCACCAAGCTTTGCAAACCGTTGAAAGCGAACAAGAACCCAATACTGTTGTTGCTGTTTTGAAAAAAGGTTATCAGTTAGCTGATCGTGTGATTCGCCCAAGTATGGTGAGCGTTGCTAAGGCAAAAGAAGAAGCTTAATTTTTGATTTGAATTGATTCAAACCAAGGCAGCCTGAAACGGCTGTACCCAAAAATCCCCAATTGCGATTGGGGATTTTTTTGTTCTTTTGAAAGAGGCTTAAATGGCTCTTTTGAACTGAAGCAGCCTTGCTGAAATGCTTGCTGAGCAAGTTTTTTTGCAGTAAATTTGCTAAGGAGTCACTCGGTAAGCATTGAAAAATAAAACAATAATAAGTGAAAGATATCTCAATATTAAGGGCCTTAAGAAGCCAAAAAATAGAGGAGAATATAGATGAGTAAGATATCTAAAACAGCGCTGAATTTGTATCCAACCTCATTACACACCATTCACCATTTGCAGCAGTTGTGTGAGCATGCTGGTGTCCAAGTCAATTTGTGTGATTTTATTCACCCC
>JASLBZ010000093.1 GCA_030146285.1 Neisseriaceae bacterium
GCCAAGAAAAGAGATTCCTCTCGGTAAAGATTACGTCTTGGCCGTGCAGGAGTGGTCAAGGTTAGAAGTTAACAAAATACCATCACCATCGCTACCAACCATTGAGCATGCTATTAATAGGTATAATACTGAGATAATGCCAACGAAAGCATATAACACCCGTAGAGGTCATAATCAATGCCTAAAGAATATAATTAATTTTTTTTGTAATCCACCAGCAAAATTCGATGACATTAATCCAATCCATATCGCTCAATACTTATCATGGAGAAAATCATCGCCAAGCCAAGCAAATCTAGAAATGAGGGTTTTTTCTCATATATGGAACTGTGCGCGTGAATGGGGATACACTGACAAAGCAAACCCAACATCTGGTATCAAAAAAAATAAAGAAAAAGGCAGAAAAGATGCATATATTGAGGATTATATTTTTCAAATGGTGTATGACTGTGCTGATGATGAGTTAAAAGACGTAATGGACATTGCTTACTTAACAGGCCAAAGACCAATTGATGTGCTAGCGTTAGATATAAGCAACATCTATAATGGTGCAATAAAGATTGTGCAAATCAAAACAAAAGCAGTAGTAAGAATTGCCATAAAGGGTAGACTGAAGGATATTATAGACAGGAGAATAAGCCAATATGGTCATCTGTATTTTTTCAATGAAAAAGGAAGTCGCCTAACATCTGCGATATTGTCTGTACATTTTGCTCGAATCAGGAAGTTGGCCGCCATAAAAAATCCGCAACACTCAAAATCAATACTATCTTTTCAATTTCGTGATATTAGAGCTAAAGCTGGCACTGATGTTGCATTAAAAACTGGCAATGATACAAGCGCCCAAAAACAACTTGGTCATGCATCACTAAGTATGACTAAGAGGTATATACGAAAAGACCCTATTGTTGACCCAACAGAGTAATTGCGGAAATACTTATTATTTGCGGAAAAATAAATAGCAAAATATAATATAATTAGTTGATATTAGATATATTTTTATTAATTATTATTTATAAATGCATTACAGCTTGTAATAATAAAAATGACAATTATCTATCCAATAGTTAATTGAAAAACGTTCCACAATGAATGACAATATTGCATATATATATCGATATTTTCATGCTCATTGTGGAACGTTTTTTTAAACCATACCCACAATATTCGCCATTCTTGTACGAACCAGAACAATAAGCCTTTTCTGTACTTCAAAACCCCTTAGAGCCTCTTACTCGACATTTCACTTGCCATGCTTTGATAATATGAACTAATATTATATAAATTAATACTATAAAGCACCATACCATGACAACCATGCAAGCTGAAAAGCCATTGGATTTTTTATTATTGCAAGCCTATCAGAACTGGCAAGATGCCTTGCGCCCTGCATTAAAAAAACACGATTTAACCTTCCCCCAATACCAAGTTTTATCCAGCGTAGCCACGTTGGCATTAAGCAATATTGTTGTGACCCAAGTCATGGCTTCACAAATGGCATTGGTGGATGTGATGACAACCTCGCAAGTGATTAAGAATCTAGAAAAAAAACAATTGTTGTTTCGCACAACATCATTAGAAGACAGTCGTGCCAAAGCCATTTATTTAACCAACAAAGGGCAAAGCCTTATTCAGGCTGCCATGATCGATGTCACCCAAAGCAACACTGCTTTTTTTCAAAATGCAGGTCCATCACAACATGAACTTGCGCAGCTACTCAAAAGCTTAAATCGAACCTCTCCCCAAGCTTCCTAAGCTAGCAAGCTCAGGCTGTGTTAAAATAGCGCTGCTGGAAAAATGGACATGGAAATGGCACTCGACTTAGTATTAGAAATTGAAGCAAAACTACCACAGACCCAATGTGGTCAATGCGGCTACGCTGGCTGTGCACCTTACGCACTTGCCATTGCCAATCAAGAGGCAAAAATCAACCTGTGCCCACCCGGTGGTGAGTACACGCTCAATGCTTTGGCATCGTTATTGAACACAGAAGCCATTGCACTAGAAGACGCACAAAAAGCAGCACAACCTAAAGTGATTGCTTGGATTGATGAAGATGTTTGTATTGGTTGCGTAGCATGCATCAAAGCCTGCCCTGTTGATGCCATTCTTGGCAGCACCAAACTCATGCACACCGTCATTACTGATGAATGCACTGGCTGTGAGTTATGCGTGGCACCATGCCCAGTGGATTGTATTGAAATGCGCCCTGTAACAGATGAATTTTTGCCTCGTGCCATGCACTTAGGTGATGCGAACTTACCAAAGCGTGAGCGCGCTGCGGATCATGCCAAAAAACGCTACACATGGCATCAAAGCCGCTTAAAAAGAGATCAAGCAGAGCGAAAAGCTTATTTGGCCACACGCGAAGCCAACTTAGGTAAAGAAAACACACCAACAAAAGCCGCTTTTAACCCCATGGACTTATTGGCCAAAGCATCCAAAAGCGCTGAAAAACTGGTGGACAAAGCCGTTGCGCCAAACAATCGCAACCAACTTTTTGAAGAAAAAGTTCAGTATGCCGTAGACCAAGCAGCCATTCGCCAAGCAGTACGCGATATTGAATATGGTTCTGAAACCAAAAAACAAGAAGCCATTGCTTTTTTACGTGAACAAAAACAAAAAGAACGCGCCAAGAAAAAAGCATTGCAAGCTGCACGTTAAATATTTAAAACCCTGTTTTCGTTCTGTTCACTTCATTATTAATACACCTAAAGGAATAATATGCGTTTACTTTTGGCTATTTTCGTACCTTGGTTACAATTTTTCACCATCGGTCGCCCTTTTGCTGGCATTTTTTGTTTGATTTTACAGCTGACGATTATTGGTTGGCTGCCAGCTGCAATTTGGTCTGCTTACGCTTTGTCTCAGTACAAAACCGATCAAAAAATCCAACGTGCCTTTGAGGAACAATAAAAAAGCTGCCTAACGGCAGCTTTTTTATTCATTAGATATCCAATTTCAAATCGCCATCTTTAATCCATTGCTTGCGTCGACAATAAGCTGTAATCAACAATACCAAAATGGCAGGCAATACAAAATGCAATAAACCAATCGAAAACCAAACCCAAGTACTGTCTCCCATTGCGGCCAAAGTACCTACTTGACCGACCAAGCCACTGGTGCCCATACCTGCTCCTGATGGAATGTTTTGCATTTGAAATACCATCGTGGCAACCGGTCCTAAAATAGCACTGGTCACAATTGTTGGTATCCAAATTTTGGGGTTACGCACAATATTGGGCATTTGCAACATACTGGTTCCTAAACCTTGGCTTAACAAACCTGAAACGCCATTTTCTCGGTAACTCATCACCGCAAAACCCACCATTTGCGTGGCACAGCCCACTGTAGCAGCACCGGCTGCCAAACCACTTAAAGACAATGAAATGGCAATGGCTGCACTTGAAACAGGCAAAGTTAATAAAACGCCCATCACCACAGCCACTAACATGCCCATCAAAAAGGGTTGCAACTCAACTGCCCACATCACGAAACCACCAATCACATCCATTAACATCGCAATGGGTGGGCCCACATATTGGGCCACAGCAATGCCCACCATCAATGTTACGGCAGGCGTGATGACAATATCAACTGGTGTGGATTTTGACACCAACTTACCAAATTCACTGCCAATCACACCCGCAACAAATGCCCCCACCGGCCCACCCAAAGCCGCACCTGCCGTACCAGTAACCACAGCAGAAAACATCACCAATGGCGGAGATCTTAATGCGTAAGCAACACCGACACCAATGGCCGCGCCCATTAATGTTTGTGCTTGTACACCCACATCAATCAGCCATGGCAACTGAAGCCACGCGCCAATGGTTTTTAAAATCAATCCCACCAGCAAGGAACTGAACAAACCCAGTGCCATGAAATTCAGTGCATCAATCCCATAACGTTTGACACTAAATTCAATGTCTTTTTTCTTAAGAAATGCTTTAACGCCCATACCATCCTCTTTGTTTTTTTATCACTTTTTATTGAATTGGCTTGCTTTTATCGCAGTACTGATTTTGGCTCGCCATGCTTTTAAAAGATATTAACATTAATTTACAATCGATGTGAAACCTTATCCAATATAGTTCACATAGTGGCTTTTCTCTTGCCTCTCTAACCATCATTCAAATGATTACTTGAATAATAAAAACACTCAGCTTACAATACATTCAAACAATCACTTGAGTATACTGCCATGACAGATCACAAAAACTGCCTCAATACGCCCCACCACCCCAATAATGTTTCTTTGGCGTTAGCAGCCATCGCCCAAGAAAACATGGCAGAGGTTGCCGCCTTGTTCAAAACCCTTGCCGATGAGAATCGCGCCAAAATTGCCTATGCACTGTGCCAATGTGACGAATTGTGTGTTTGCGATATTGCACACATTATTGAAGCCAGCGTTGCCACAACTTCACATCACTTACGCACCATGCACAAGCAAGCAGTATTGAAAATTCGCAAAGACGGCAAAATGTCTTATTACTCTATTGATGACGAGCACATTCGCGAACTCATGATAACCGCGTTAACCCATAAAAATGAGGTGTAACCATGTCCAATCACAATCATTCACATGAGCCAATTAAACGCGCCACGAAAGTCCATGACAAAAGCAAACAAACCTATCGGGTTGAAGGTTTAACGTGTGGGCACTGCGCCAATCAGTTTGAAGAAAATCTATACAAATTAAACAATGTTACCTGTGCCAGTGTGAATTTTACTGCGGAAAAAGTATCGGTTAGCGGCGATGTTAGTCTTGCCGACATTACCCAAGCCGGAGCTTTTGAAAACTTAAAAATTGTTCCAGAAGATGCACCCATGGTTGAATTGGTGCGCGCACCTTTTTGGCAGCAGCAAGAAAACATTCGTGTGTTCATCGCCTTTATTGTTTTGGCCATCAGCTATGGGTTAAGCCTAACCACGACCAGTGAGACCATTGTGGTTATTGGTTATTTGGCCTCAATGCTGATTGGTGGTTATTCGCTCTTTATTCAAGGCTTTAAAAACCTGTCAAAAGGTATTTTTGACATGAACACCTTAATGACCATTGCCATTGTTGGCGCGGTGTTTATTCAACAATACCTTGAAGGTGCAGCCGTGGTGATTTTGTTTGCCATCAACGAAGCACTTGAAGCTTACTCCATGGACAAAACCCGTCAGTCCATCCAGTCATTAATCAAGATGAGTCCACAAGAAGCCTTGGTGAAAAAAGGCAATGATTGGGTGCTCACACCCGTTCGAGAAGTGGCTGTTGATGATGTCATTTTAATTAAACCTGCCCAAAAAGTATCTATGGATGGCGTGGTGATTGCCGGACAATCCAGTATCAATCAGGCTGCCATTACTGGTGAATCCATGCCCGTGAATAAAAACATGGGTGATGAAGTATTTGCCGGAACCTTAAACGAAGAAGGCGCTTTGGAAGTTCGTGTGAGCAAAGCCGCCAAAGACTCAACCTTGGCCAAAATTGTTGAACTGGTGGAAGAAGCCCAATTGCAAAAAGCACCAACACAGCAATTTATTGACCGCTTTGCCAAATACTACACCCCGATTATTATGGTGGTGGCAGTATTGGTTGCGGTGGTGCCGCCTTTGTTCTTCCAAGCTGAGTGGATGACCTGGATACGCCAAGGTTTGGCCGTATTGGTAGTAGGTTGCCCTTGCGCCTTGGTGATTTCAACTCCGGTGGCCATTGTGACTGCCATTGGTCATGCCGCTAAAAAAGGCATTCTGATTAAAGGCGGCATTTACTTAGAAGAAGCCAGCCACATCAAAGCCATTGCTTTTGATAAAACCGGTACCCTAACCCATGGCAGCCCAGAAGTAACAGATTTTGTGGTATTGAAGCAAACCGACAAAACCCAGATTCTGGCCATTGCCAAAGCTTTAGAAGTTCAATCGCAACACCCATTGTCACAGGCCATTGTGCGCTATGCCGATAAACATGAAAACATGCCAAACTTAACGGTCACTAACTTCCAATCGATCACAGGCAAAGGCATTCAAGCCGATGTTTTGGAACACACTTATTATATTGGTAGCCCTGCTTTGTTTACCGAAACCTTGGCATTGACTTTACCCGATGATTTAAGCCAAGCCGTAACCCGCTTACAACAAGCCCAAAAAACAGTGATGTTATTGGGCAGCGCAAAAGCAGTTCTGGCTTATGTAGCGGTGATGGACAGCATTCGGGACAATGCCAAAGCCGTGATTACTCAGCTACACAAACAAGGCATAAAAACCATTATGCTAACGGGTGACAATGAGCACACCGCCAACGAAGTGGCCAAACAATTGGGCATGGATGATGTGCGTGCCCAACTGATGCCTCAAGACAAGCTTAACTTTATTCATGAAAGCATTGCGAACAATGGCCGCACCGCCATGGTTGGCGATGGCGTGAATGATGCCCCTGCTTTGGCAGCTGCTTCACTGGGCATTGCCATGGGTCAAGGCGGTACGGACACAGCATTGGAAACCGCCAACATTGCCTTTATGCAAGACAACTTAGAAAAACTGCCTTATACCATGGCATTAAGTCGCCGTGCGGTAAAGATTATCAAACAAAACATCAGCTTCTCTTTGGCTTTGAAAATCTTGGCTTTGTTATTGGTGATTCCAGGTTGGTTAACTCTTTGGATTGCGGTTTTTGCCGACATGGGTGCCACTGTTTTGGTGACATTAAACAGTTTGCGCTTGGCAAAAGACGAGCAAGACTTGGATTAAACCATAGGCAGCCTGTAATACAAAAAACCAAGCGCATGACTTGGTTTTTTTGTGTGTTCAAAAGGCTATTGGCTTAACATGGTTTCATGCAGATACACCCACTGCCAATGATCCCCCTCGACTTTAACGCAAGCTGTCGATGTGCGTTGTGGCTTGCTGCCATTTTCCTGATGGGTTTCTTGGTAGTTTAACCACACGGCATCCTGACAATGGCCAATCACATGAACATTGGCAATCTCAATCACCAGATTTTCTCTCGTGCCTTGTTTGCTTTGAAACAGCATCTTCACTTGCTCTAAACTCAGTACACTGCCATTCATGGCAATCATGGTAAATTCTGGGTGAAATGCTTGCTCAAGCCATGGCAAATCGCCTGCTTGATTGCGTGTAAAAACATGGGCAATGTCGATGTGAATATCCAAAACACTTTGTTTGGCCAACTCAATAATTGGATTCATGGTGTTTATCCTTTTTGATGTGGGGTTAATTTGTGAAGGAACAATAATGTACAGCTGCCTAAAACGGCTGCGCTAACAAAGCTATATTGGTAGGCTTGATCACTGGCGACCAACAAATGCCACAACGAATAAATCAAGGTCAACACCGCCACGCCAACGCAAAAAGCAATTTGCCGATTCATGTTCCACAAGATACTGCCTTTTAATAATGGCTCGTCTTTGAAGTCCAAAAGCGCTGTGGTCTGCGCCACATTGGCACTTAAGCCGCCCCCAAGACCCATCAACAAGTAAGCCGCAATCAAAACCCCCATTTGCTTCGCATCGTTAACAAAAAAGAGCGACGCAATGCCCAAGTTATGCAGCAACAGTCCCACAAACAGCAATATTTTCGCCCCAAAACGGTTGTAATAACGCCCAGCAAAAAGCATGGCAGCAAAAGCACCACCAGCATACAACAGCATTAATTGCCCAGTGGCAGTCGCTGAAAATTGCAATACCGTTTGTAGGTAAAAAATGGCTAAAAAATTCACACCGGTAAAAATGCCTGGTACGGCATAATACACCAGCATGGAGACAGACAAGCGCCGATTGCGAAGCAAGGAAAAGTCCACCAAAGCATGGGCATTGTTTTTGGCATAGCGCCAATAGCCAAGAAACAACACCACGCTGGCCGCTAGGCTTAAGTGCGCAAGCACATTGTTTAGCGCGTTACCATATTGCGTGAACGCCACCAACAAACACAATAAACCCATGCTAATGAGCACCAACCCCAACCAATCCGGTTGACTGG
>JASLBZ010000125.1 GCA_030146285.1 Neisseriaceae bacterium
CAATGTCACCACCCATTGCATCAACAGCAATCGTAATCATTATTTCATTTCGACAATATTTTGAAGCGTATAGCTTAACATGAGCTGTTTTTAAGCAACAAGTTAAAAAACATCGAAAATCCCCTTATTTACATAGGTAAAAGGGCAAGCTGCTTATTATATATAAAAAAAGACAACAATAGAATATTAACTCTATTGAAAATAAAAAAACCAGCCATTGATCATGACTGGTTTTTTTTAAGGTGATTTATTCGCCTTTGGCTTTCATCACTTTACGACCACGGTACATGCCGTTTGGTGAAATGTGGTGACGCAAATGCGTTTCACCAGTTGCAGAATCTACAGCCACATTAACTGCTGTTAGGGCATCGTGTGAACGGTGCATACCACGTTTAGATGGTGATTTTTTGCTCTTTTGAACTGCCATGAGAATACTCCATAAAAATAAATACGTTACTGGCTTTTTTTCAGCCCCGCCAATGCCAAAAACGGATTAGGCTTATCCTTGTTTATGCGATCAATGTCTTCATTGTCGCAATTTTCATGCCTTGGCGAAAATGGTAGTGCCATAATTAATTGATCTTCCACCAAAGCCAAAACTGACAATTCTGCCTCGATAACGATACCATCAAGTTCAGAATCAGCTAGCATAGCCTCGTCAATGCTTTCTTCATTTTTAAACAAAGTAATCCGCACTGCTTCGTCGATGTTAAACGCAACGGGTCCCATGCATTTTTGACATTGCAATTGAAGTTCGCCTTGAACTGTCAAATCCAAATAACAACGTTCGATGCGATCCACACCACCTTTTAAAGTGAAATGAATCGAACCTTGATTGTTCGCCAAAGAATCGTGTGACCTGACACGTTCATTTAGTTGAATTAATTCAACATTTTCATCTAGATACTCTTGCGTTCGAGCAAAGGCAACTGGGTCAATCAAATTTAGGTTTAACATAAACGGAGTATGATATAATTTTTGGTCTATTTTTGTCAATTTATTCACAGTATTTTATACTTATGCTACCCATTATCCTTGGCTCAAGTTCCATATTTCGCCAACAACAACTACAAAAACTAGGGGTTTGCTTCACAATAGCCAAGCCTGATTGTGATGAAACACCCTTATCTTGTGAAAGTGCACATAATACTGCATTGCGCCTTGCCATTAGCAAAGCGCAGTCCTTGGTTCAGGATTATCCAAAGCATTTAATCATTGGAGCTGACCAAGTGGCATTTTGCCAAAATCAACAATTGGGTAAACCATTATCTGTTGTAAAAGCACAGCAAATGCTGCGCACCTTAAGCAATCAACGCATTGATTTTTACAGTGCATTGGTGCTTATCAATAGTAGCAATGGCACTGTACACCAACATGTTGATGTCACTCAAGTAAAAATGCGTTCTTTAAGCGATTCGCAAATTGACAATTACTTAAGCCAAGAGCCTGATGCCATTTATTGTGCAGGTGCGGCCAAAAGTGAAAGCTTGGGTGCTGCTTTAATTGAATCCATTCACAGCACTGACCCCAATGCTTTAATTGGTTTGCCCATTTTTAAACTCATTGATTTTTTACAATCAGAAGGCGTTAACATTTTATGAGCCAACCCACTTTGTACTTGATTCCAACGCCACTTGGCACGCCAGACATTCCTTGCTTGATGCCCCATGAAAATGAGCTGATTGTAAACATCACTGACTTTGTGGTCGAAGCAGAAAAAACAGCCCGTGCACATTTAAAGGCTTTGGGCGTCACCACACCAATTCGTGAGTTAAACTTACAAACATTAAACGAACATACCGACATTAAAGATGTTGCTGCTTTATTGCAGCCACTACTGGATGGCAAAGACATGGGGCTATTAAGCGAAGCGGGTTGCCCTGCTGTTGCTGACCCTGGTTCAAACTTAGTGGCGCTCGCACACAAGCATGGCTTTCAAGTGCGCCCTCTGGTTGGTCCTTCTAGCATCTTAATGGCAATGATGGCCTCAGGTGCCAATGGTCAGCGTTTTGCTTTCAAAGGCTATTTGCCCCAAGAAAAATCAGAACGTTTGGCAGCCTTAAAAGACTTAGAGCGCTTATCGCGAGAACACGATGAGACCCAAATTTTCATTGAAACGCCTTATCGCAACGATGCCATGCTAGAAGATGCCTTAGCAAGCTTAAAGCCCAATACGCGTTTTTGTATTGCTTGTGATTTAACCTTGCCAAGTGAAACCATCATCAGTCTTGCTGTACACGACTGGCCCAAAGTCAGACCCAACTTAAAAAAACGCCCTACTATTTTTGTCTTACATCACCAATAAAGACAAAATATCCAAAAAAAAAGCCCTTGCGATTCACAAGGGCTTTTTTTAAAGATGCAAAAACTGAATTTAACGATTGCTCAATGAGGCACCCGCCAAATATTGTTTGACCCCTCTTGCGATGGCATCGCCCATCTTGATTCTAAAAGCAGAAGAGGACAAGAGTTTGGCTTCTTCTGGATTGGAAATAAATGCTGTTTCCACCAAAATAGAAGGGATATCAGGCGCTTTTAAAACGGCAAAATTGGCTTGATCAATCTGGCCTTTGTGCAGTTTATTTACCGTTCCCAATTCTTTTAACACCAGCTTGCCCAATTTCAAGCTGTCATTGATTGTCGCTGTCTGGGTCATGTCGAACAATGTTTTATCAATAGATGGATCACCCACACTTTTAACGCCACCAATCACGTCTGCTTTGTTTTGTGTGCCTTCTAAAAATTTGGCAGCAGCACTGGTTGCACCTTTGGTGCTTAACGCATAAACCCCTGTACCGCGTGCAGAAGGATTGGTAAAAGCATCCGCGTGAATGGAAATAAAAATATCTGCATTCAATTTTCGTGCTTTTGCAACTCGCACCGTCAAGGGGATAAACACATCTTCATCCCGAGTCATGTACACTTTGTAACCATTGGCTTGCAATTTTTTTCGGGTCTCGCGCGCAATGGCCAAGACAATGTCTTTCTCTCGCAAACCTCCAGGGCCTAATGCACCTGGATCTTCGCCACCATGACCAGGATCAAGCATGATCACTACTTGGCGATTTTTTGCTTTTGGAATAACTTGTCCAGTTTCCTCTCGCTTCGGAGGACTTACCTTTTCCTCAGGTATGCTGGTTTGTGCTGTCACCGTGGTAGAGCCATCTTGGCGTACTTTGCCTTTGTTGTAATCTTCCAAAAGTGCCATTAACGGATCATCATTGATATTGGCAATGGCCGTTGATTGGCTTGGATACAAGTCCACCACCAAGCGATGCTTGATATTGTCCACTGGCGGCAAAGTGAAAACCTGTGGATTAATGGCTTGCTTAAGCTCCATCACAATTCGCACAGTTTCAGGGTTAAACTGTCCAACACGTACCGCTTTGATATACGGATCTTCTGCCAAGACTTTTTGTGCCAGCGTTTGCAAAACATCATTCAAACGCATTCCTTCAATATCCACCACCAAGCGCGAAGGACTGTCCAAAATGAAATACTTGTACTTCACGTTTTGGTTTGACTCAAGCGTCATGCGGGTATACGCTGAAGCTGGCCACAAACGAACGGCCAACATTTGTGCGCCAGCAGTACCCTGCGCCCAAATAGTTGGCGTGACACTAATCAATAAGCAGCCTGAAGCTGCTTGTAAAAGACGACGGCGTGTTAACTTAGCCATGTTAAGAGACTTTGCTTACCTTGATCTGAATTGATTTCAATTGTACACATTCGCGCTTCGCCTTGCATACTGAATGTTAATATTGCATCTGCTTGTGGTACATATTCGCCGCCTAAATCTGGCCACTCTATCAAATTTACACTGTTATCGTTCAACAAATCATCCAAACCAGCATCGTGCCACTCTTCTGGTGTTGCAAAACGATACAAATCAAAATGATTAATATTTAATTTTTCTTGAATGGGATAACTTTCGACAATGGCATAGGTTGGGCTTTTTACAGCACCATTAAATCCCAAGCCTCGCAACAAGCCACGGGTAAATGTGGTTTTACCACAGCCCAAATCACCTTTTAAGTAAATGGTTAAAGGTGCGCTTAAACAAGGCGACAAACTTGCGCCAAATGCTAAGGTTGCCGCTTCATCGGCTAAATTTTGCGTATAATGCATGGTTACAGTCACTTCAATGATTCGATTCTCATTATTTTTAGCATGAATGCACATTCTCTGGCAACGAATATCAAAACTTGGGCCCAAGAACTGGGCTTTATTGAAGCCAAAATTAGCCCCATCACCTTGCCACAACAGGATGCTCAGCGCTTGAACACTTGGCTTGCCAATGAGTTTCATGGCGACATGGGCTTTTTTGAAAAACATGGTAGCAACCGCACCGATGCTCGTTACATCCTGCCGGAGGCAAAAAGCGTGATTACTGTCGCCATGCCTTATTGGCAAGGCAATCCCAAAGATTCTTTGGAACTTTTAAATGAGCCCAATCATGCTTATATTTCACGCTATGCACTGGGGCGAGATTACCACAAAGTCTTGCGCCAACGGCTAAAACAGCTGGGTGAGCGCATCAGCCTTGAAGCTGCCGATGTGATTTGTCGACCGGTGGTCGACAGTGCACCGATTAGCGAGGTGGCATTTGCAGCGCAAGCTGGCTTAGGCTGGCGTGGCAAGCATTCTTTGCTACTACAAAAGGATTCAGGCAGCCTCTTTTTCTTAGGCGCCTTGCTCATTAACTTGGATTTACCCAAAGATGAAGCAATTGCATCCCACTGTGGGCGTTGCCAAAAATGCATGGACAGCTGCCCAACACAAGCCATTGTCTCTCCTTACATGGTGGATGCGCGCCGCTGCATTTCCTACCTGACTATTGAATCCGATAAGATTATTCCCATCGAATTTAGAAAATCACTGGGCAATAGAATTTACGGTTGTGATGATTGCCAATTAGTGTGTCCATTTACCCGCTTTGCCAAACACAATCAAGAAGCTGATTTTGTACCAAGACATGGCTTGGATCAAATTTCTTTATTGGAACTTTTATCATGGGATGAAGCACAGTTTCAAAAGAAAATGGCAGGCAGTCCCATTTACCGAATTGGTTATATTAAATGGTTGTCAAACACCATTATTGCACTGGGCAACGCACCTAAAAGTGCTACAATTGTTCAAGCAGTTGTGCCCTTTGTGGGGCACAGCGACATTATTATTTCAGAAGCAGCAACTTGGACTTTGTCTCAACATGAATAATCCACAAAATCGCCCCATTGGCGTCTTTGACTCTGGTGTGGGTGGCTTAACCGTTGTCCGTGCATTAATGGAACGTTTGCCTTTAGAGAATATCATCTACTTTGGTGATACTGCTCGCGTTCCTTATGGCGTCAAATCCAGAGCCACCATTGACAACTTCACCACCCAAATTACCAAATTCCTATTAGAGCAAGATGTCAAAGCCATTGTGATTGCTTGCAACACCATTGCTGCTGTTGCTGGTGAACGCGTCAAAATGATGGCGGGTAACATCCCGGTTTTGAATGTGATTGATGCAGGGGCTCAAGCTGCCATTCAAACAACCAAAACGGGCAATATTGGCGTGATTGCGACCAACACCACCGTGAACAGCAATGCCTATGCCAGAGCCATTCACACACACAGCCCCAAAAGCCGAGTGGTCTCACAAGCTTGCCCATTGTTTGTACCTTTGGTAGAAGAAGGCTGGCTAGACCATGAAGTCACTCGACTCACTGCTAGAGAGTATTTGCGCCCCATTTTGGCCGAGGAAATTGACACGCTGGTCTTAGGTTGTACCCACTACCCTTTATTAAAGCCTTTGCTGCACCAAGAAGCACAAAATTTAATGTTGGTAGATTCTGCCATTACCACAGCAGAAGCCACAGCCCAATCTTTGGCCAAAGCCAATCTTTTAAACACCAACACCCAAAATGTGCCCGATTACCGTTTTTATGTGACGGATATTCCGCTTCGTTTTCGTACCATTGGGGAACGATTTCTGGGCCGCTCTTTGGACCAAATTGAGATGGTCAATTTGGCGTAAATTTCAAAAAATAAAAGCAAAAAAAGAGCCCATAGCAACGTATCTTGTTGCCATGGGCTTTTTTTATTGGATGATTCAAACAATCAATATCAGCTTGTTCATGGGACATACTCATTAACAAAGGTTTGCAGATCAAAACCAAAACATAAGGCACATCCTTGTTTTGTAAACATTTACATCCCAAAGAAAAATAACAACAACTTGATGCAAATCACAGAATAACATCCCAAAAGCAAACCATTCCGTTCTATAATATTTGCAGCTCAATAACAAATGATAATTAATATCAATAAGAGATAAAAAATGACAATGACAATGCAAGTTGGCTTACATGAACTGAAAAAAGGTGAAAAAATGGTGATTCATTCGATTATTGAAAATCAACATTTTGGCGAAATGGACAGCTTGGTAACCCGTCGCTTGGCTGACTTGGGGTTTTCCAGTGGTATGCCCATTACCATTATTTCAACAGGACTCTTCAAAAAAGGGCCTTTTGCAGTGCGCATTGGCAGCAATGCTCAGTTTTCTTTGCGCATGGCAGAGGCCATGAAAATCATCGGCCACCGTTAATTTAGCTCGGACATTATTTTTTATGACTTCTTATTCTTTCGCCTTGGTTGGAGCACCTAACTGTGGCAAAACCGTTTTGTTTAATGCCTTGACAGGCGCTCGCGCCAAAGTAGCGAACTACCCTGGTGTCACAGTAGATAAGCGTGAAGGATATTTCACCGAAGACACGGATTGTGTGATTATTGACTTACCTGGCACTTACAGCCTGAATGTTACCAGTCCAGATGAAGCCGTTACACGTGATTTATTGACAGGTTGTTACCAATCTCAAAAACTCCCCAGCCCAGATGCCATTATTGCCGTTGCCGATGCCACCAATTTGCGCATGACTTTGCGCATGGTTTTAGAACTGCGCGCACTGGACATTCCAATGGTTGTGTCTTTGAACTTAAGTGATGTTGCCAAAAGCCGTGGCCTGAGTATCGACGCTGGCAAGCTCAGTGAGAAACTAGGGGTTCAAGTGGTCGAAACCACCGCCACCAACACGCAAGGTACTGCAGCCTTAAAGGCAGCTTTACAACGCCTTCCCAAAAAGAAAAACCAACAAACCCCTGAAGCATTGTCGGCCAAAGTCGATGCACTCAATAGCGAACAGTTGTATGCTGAAGTGGAAGCCATTTTAAAAGAAGTCGTGCACACCCCAGTACAGCTGCCCAATTGGCACAAGAACATTGATAAAATCATCTTACATCCAATCTGGGGCATGATGATTTTATTATTGGTTTTGTTAATGGTATTTCAAGCTGTTTATTCTTGGGCGGTGCCACTGCAAGAGTTTTTTGCTGACAATATCGAAAGCTTTGGCTCTTGGGTAGAACAGGCCTTGCCTGCTGGTGTGTTGAATAATTTATTGGTCAATGGTGTTATTGCTGGTGTGGGCAGCGTTTTGGAGTTCGTGCCCCAAATTGCCATTTTATTTGCCTTTATTTTAATTCTAGAAGATTCTGGTTATTTGCCCCGTGCTGCTTGTTTGTTAGACAACACCATGTCAAAAACAGGCTTATCTGGTCGAGCTTTTATTCCTTTGTTATCCAGTTTTGCTTGTGCCATTCCTGCTGTTATGTCGGCACGAACCATCCAAGACCCACGAGAGCGTTTGGTAACCATCGCCATTGCTCCGCTTTTGACTTGCTCTGCTCGTTTGCCCATTTATGCTTTGATTATTGCTGCCATCATTCCAGATTTAACCGTTTGGGGCATCTTTAACCTGCAAGGCTTAACCCTATTTGCTTTGTATTTGATTTCGGTGATTTCAGCAGCCCTCATTGCTTACATCATGAAACACCTGAGCACCAGAAAAGGCAGCATACAACAATTTCCTTTATTGATGGAATTGCCCACTTTTCGCGTTCCCAACTTTAAACACATTGTTTTGAGTTTGTGGGACAGAATCAGCGCCTTTTTAAAACGTGCCGGTACAGTCATTTTGGCCATTAGCGTGGTCTTGTGGTTCTTGGTTAGCTATCCAGAAGCACCAATTGATGGCGTATTGCCGGCCATTGAATACAGCTATGCCGGCACCATTGGCCGCTGGATTGAGCCCATTTTTGCCCCGATTGGCTTTACTTGGGAGATGTGTATTGCCATGATTCCTGGTTTTGCTGCTCGAGAAGTTGTGGTTGCGGCTTTGGGCACAGTTTACTCAGTCAGTGCCGACTCTGAAGATGCTGTACAACAAGCTTTGATTCCCTTGATTCATGCTCGTTGGAGCTTGGCTACTGCATTTTCATTCTTGGCTTGGTATGTTTATGCACCGATGTGCATGGCAACCTTAGCCGTGATTCGCCGTGAAACCAAATCCATGAAACAAACCTTGGCGATTACAGCTTATTTATTTGCAATGGCATATGTGTTTGCTTTTGCTGTTTACCATCTAACCACTTGGGCAATGTCATGATACAAGAAATCATTGTGGGTATTATCGTCTTGGTTTGTACTGCTTATTTGATTCGTAAATTCTTTTTTAAAAAGAAAAAGAAAAAAGGCGGTGCTTGCGGCTCTTGTGATAAGTGCGGTTAAAACTCAAACACAAAACAAAGGCAGCCTGTACATTCAGGCTGCCTCTTTTTATGAACACCACTTTTAAATAGGCTTTGTTATTTCACCTGACTCACAAGCCAAGTTTGTAATTCTTGTAGGTTTTTGGCATCGTCAGTAAATGTTTCTATAATCACATTCATCACATTATTGATGCTTTGAGCCTGATAAGCAGTATTTTGTAAATGCTCTGCCAAAGCTTCCAATGGCGTTGGGTTTAAAGTATCACTGAAGATTTTGGCCGCTTCAATATTGCCTTTGGCAACTTCCAAATGTACTTCAACACCACCCCAAACAAATCGCTCATCCATCACGTGACTAAAACTGGGGGCTTGACCGAAATTCCAATTCCAATCGCTTTGCTTGGCAAAGGTTTCTGTGAAATTTGGCAAATCCGGCAATTTTTCGGGTGAAATCCATTCTGGTATCACTGTATCTTGGTAATGCTCACAAAAACTTTCAATCAAAGCCGCACAAACCTGATCATGATCGATGTTTGCCACCACATCACTTAGGTTGGCCACGCGAGAGCGCACCGAAGTAATGCCTTTGGCTTGCAGTTTTTTCGGGTCTGGATTCAAATAATTTGCTAATCGACTTAAATCCGTATTAATCAATAGTGTTCCATGGTGAAAACCACGGTCTTTGGTTTCACGATAAGCAGAGCCGGATATTTTGCGCGTGCCTTCGTCTGTCTCCAAAACCAAATCATTGCGTCCTGAAACCACAGCATCAATACCAAGCTTAGCCAAACCAGCCACAACAATTTGGGTTGAAACGTCTTTATCGTATTCCGGCTTGCCCGTCATAAAGGTAAAACAAGTATTGCCCAAATCCTGAAACACCGCTCCACCGCCGCTGCTTCGTCTTGCTAATTTAATATTGTCTGCATCCATTTTGCCGGTGTTGCATTCTTTCCATGGGTTTTGTGCACGGCCAATCACCACTGTATCCGCATTGCGCCACAAAAACATCACCCGCTGTGTGGGTGGCATCTGGCGAAAAATGGCTTCTTCAACGGCCAAATTAAACCATGGATCACAAGACTCAGAAATCAACAAACGCAATGTGCTCATTTTGTACCTTCATTATTTTCAGTCATAAACAGCATTAAGGCTGCTTAAAAGCATTGATTGTACGTGAATGAAGCTTCAACTCCACATCCTTATGCTTTCAGGCAACCTTGATTACCAACAATTCATTCTGGCTTACATACTGCGCAATTCCAATAACACCACATTTTCCACATGGTGGGTTTGTGGGAACATGTCCAGTGCTTGCACTTTAGTCACTTGGTAATCTGCATCTAACAATTGCAAATCACGTGCTTGTGTGGCTGGATTGCAGCTAACATAAACAATTTTTTTCGGCTTTGCCAATAAGATGGCATTAATCACTTCAACATCCATGCCTGCGCGTGGTGGATCAGTAATAATCACATCAGGTGCACCTTGCTCATCAAGAAACGATTGGGTCAAAACATTTTTCATGTCGCCAGCAAAAAAGGCTGCATTTTCAATGCCATTCATCTTGGCATTGGCTTTGGCATCTTCAATGGCTTCATTCACATACTCAACCCCAATGACTTTTTTGGCGCCTTTGGCAACAAAGTTCGCAATCGTGCCGGTACCTGTGTACAAGTCATAAACCAACTCTTCACCTGTTAAACCCGCAAAATCCTGCACAACTTGATACAAAACTTCGGCTTGATCCGCATTGGTTTGGTAGAACGATTTTGCACCGACTTTAAAGCGCAAATCACCCATCGCTTCGGTAATAAAATCTTGTCCTGCAAACGTTTCCACGTCCAAATGGGTAAAGCTGTCATTTTTATCGTTATTCAACACATACAATAACGAGGTTAATGCAGGAAAGCTTTCATGTATGTGCATCAGCACTTCTTTTAATTGTTTTTTGTCTTTGTTGCTATTGGCCTTAGCAACCACAATCACCATCGTCTCATCTAAGTTGCTGCTACGAATAATCAAGCTACGCAACAAACCCCTTTGTTTTTGATAGTTATAAAATGGAATCTCATTGGCTTTGGCAAAATCACGCACACTGTTCAGTATCTCGTTTGACAATTCACTTTGCAAAGAGCAATGGTCAATGCGAATTACTTGGTCATAAAATCCCGGTTTATGAAAGCCAAGGGTATTGGTTTTTTGACCGGCTTTGTCAACTTCTGTCGCAAAACTGAATTCCAGTTTATTGCGATAAAAACGCTGTTTATTTGAGCCTAAAATAGGCTGTGGTGTTGGCAATGATACCTTGCCAATGCGCGCTAAGTTATCGCTGACTTGTTGTTGTTTGTAAGCCAGTTGCGCCTCATAAGGCAATACTTGCCACTTACAGCCACCACACTCACCATAATGTTGGCAAAATGGTTCAATGCGCTCTGGACTTAATGCATGAAATTTCACCGCATGTGCTTCTGCAAAGCGCTTTTTCTGGCGAGTGATTTGCAAATCCACCACGTCACCGGGAATCACGAATGGGACAAAAATCACCATATCGTCTTTTTTGGCAATCGCTTTGCCTTCGGCTGCAATATCAGTAATGGTCATTTTCTCTAATATTGGCAAAGGCTGTTTGGGTTTATTTTGTGTTCTTGTGTTTGTTCTTGGTTGTTTTGGTTGTGCCACGAGCTTGTCTCTTTATGCGTAAGAAGGTGCTAAGTGATTAAAATGCATGAAATTCAGGCTGCCTGAAATCCATTCAATCATTTTAATGGGTCATTATGGCGTGATTATAACGAAAAACCCATGACACCATTGAGTTTTACATTCGATAGCAACAAAAAAAGCTGCAAAAGCAGCTTTTTAACCCATCTTGTTTTTCAAGCCTGATTAATCATCAGAGCGATCACGAACCAATAAGATTGGCATATCAGCTTGGCGAAGTACGCCTTCTGCAATTGAACCCATTAATAGGTGCATCACACCAGAGAAGCCATGTGTACCCATTACGATCAAATCACAGTTGTATTCTTTGGCTTTATTGGCCAATAAATTGGCTACTTTTTCGCCAACACTTTCCAAAATGTGCTCTTCAGCAGTCACGCCACTGTATTGTGTCAATACTTCATGCGCTTGCGCCAAAACACGGCTGCCGGCTTCTTTGCTGGCTTGGTGAATTTCATTGGATTGGAAATAGCCTGTACCGCCCCAACTGAACTGAGTCATATCAACCACATGGACCATTACGATGACCGCTTTGGTATTTTGAGCCAATTTACAAGCTTCTGCCAATGCTTTTAAAGATGCACGGCTCTCATCAACCGGAACAAAAATTCTGTTATACATATTTCATCTCCCCTTCACCAGTGTCATTTGACATGACCGTTAAATTTTTGAGTGACTCTTAAGTTACCCATTTACGTTTCTTAATTTTATTCTAACATACTATGTGTCAATGTCATCTTGCGTTAACGCAATAATCCCTATTAAATACCACTAAATATGTGCAGTAATGATTCATTTTTCAAATGAAAGTAATCCAAATGGAAAAAATTAAAGTCAATTTACCTGAAGTTTTTGATTTCACAACCAATATCACCGTACAAATTGCAGACATCAACTATGGCAATCACCTAGCAAACGACGCTGTTTTAAGATTGTGCCACGAAGCAAGGCTGCGTTTTTTGCAACATTATGGATTCAGCGAAATGGATGTTGCAGGCTGTGGTTTGATTATGGCTGATGCTGCCATTCAATTTATAAACCAATCTTTTTATGCAGATATTTTAGAATTCAATGTTGCTGTAAGCAATATTCGCTCAGCAGGTTTTGCGTTGATTACCCAAATTCGCTGCCCAGCCAAAAATATAGAGATTGCCAGGGTTCAAAATGGCATGGTGTTTTTTGACTACCAAAGTCAAAAAATTGCCAAAACACCAGCGACCTTTAATTCGCTCTTTCAAAACGATGATTAAGCATTCGACAGCATACGCTCTTAGGTCTAAGATAACCCTTATTGCGATTGATACTTATCATTTATAAAGAGTCTTATGCCAAGCCCCGAAGTTTTTTTTCAAGAACTGCCTCAATATCTGAGAACATTAAGCCAAGCCAATTGCTCCATTCACACATTAAAAGCTTATGAGCGTGATATTGGTCAATTGCAAAAACTGTTGCAAGAAAAAAACACAGGGCTGCCTGAATCCATGTCTCGACGCCATATTGTTTGGGCATTCAAACGTTTATCCCAAAACAATTTGCATCCGCATTCTTTGGCTCGCAAGCTCAGTGCTTGGCGCGGTTACAATCATTATTTGCAAAAAAAAGACCCTCAACTTGAAGACTTTACGTTTGGCTTAAAACCACCCAAAGCACCGGCAAGACTGCCCAAAGCAGTTCCCCAAGAAAAGCTCAATCAGGTTTTTGATGCACCAAGTGAACAAGACTTTCATGGTCTTCGCGACCAAGCTTTATTTGAGGTCATTTATGGCTGTGGGCTGCGTTTAAGCGAGGCCCATGACTTGGATTTGGTTGATGTCTCGCTAAGCGAAGGTTGGTTGCGGGTTTTGGGTAAAGGCCAAAAAGAACGTTACGTCCCATTAGGCAGCAAAGCCAAAGCCGCCATTGAAGCATACTTGCCCATGAGAAGCGTGGTGTTAGGTGAGCCTGCTTTGTTCTTAAGTCAGCAACAATTGCGATTAAGCCAAAGACAAATTCAATTGCGATTAAAGCAATGGGCAAATAAAAACCACAGTGACAGACATTTAAGTCCTCATATGCTTCGTCATAGCTTTGCCAGCCATATCTTGCAAAGCTCGCATGACATTCGTGCAGTGCAAGAACTATTGGGACACAGTCAGCTCTCGACCACACAAATCTACACGCAATTAGACTTTGAACAGCTTGCCAAAGTCTATGATGACACCCACCCAAGGGCAAAGAAAAAAACACCATCTCCAAAAGAATAAGCAACATCCATTGATTCAACACACAAACCGATACTGCATTGAACATGTGCATAACAATGGAATAACGAACTACGAATTTGAGGACTTCTCACGCATGATTATTTTTGCATTACTGATTGTATTTGGCTGCCTTGCAGCAGGTGAGGCGGTTATCCACTTCACCCAACTGCCATTACCACCCAGCGTCTTTGGTTTGCTCTTTTTGTTTGCTTTGCTGCAATTGGGCTGGGTCAAAGTCAAAACCATGCAAGCACTCACCACTTTTTTAATGGAAAATCTGTCTTTATTTTTATTGCCAGCTTGCGTGGCCATTGTCACCCACTTGGATTTAATCCAAGAAGACATTTGGGCCATCTTGTTTTCGACCATTTTAAGCACTTTTTTGGTTTTGATTGTCACCGGTAAAGTTCACCACTATTTGCGTTTAAGGAAAAGACAATGAGAACCGAAAACATGCTAGAAAATCCAATTTGGACCTTGTTTTTAATTTTGCTTATTTACAGCATAGCCTTGGTACTTCGTCGTCGCACAGGGAATCCGTGGCTAAACCCAATGATTATCACGGCTGTTATTTTGATTGCTTACATCAAAATTTGGGAAATTCCTTATGACCAATTTCGCCAAGGCTCGGATGTCATTAACTTTTGGTTGCAGCCTGCCGTTGTCGTGCTGGCAGTGCCTTTGTATTTGAATTGGGATCGCATTCGCAAACAATGGTTTGCGATTATGGTGTCTCAATTAGCAGGATCCATCGTGGGGTTGTTTTCGGGCGTTTTATTGGCAAAATGGTTTGGTGCAACCAATCAAGTGGCATTGTCTTTGGCTGCCAAATCCGTGACCAATCCCATTGCCATTGAAGTGACCAACAGCTTAAACGGCATCCCTGCAGTCACCATTATTGCTGTCATTGTTGCTGGCTTAACGGGACAAATGTTGGGGGTTTATTCTTTGAAACTGGCCAAGGTCAATTTGCCTAGTGCACAAGGCTTGTCTTTGGGAACCGCATCCCATGCTTTAGGAATCAACGCAGCCTTTGAAAAAAGTGGCAAATATGCAGCTTATGCCAGTGTCGGCCTAATTTTCAATGGCGTGATTACTGCTTTTTTAGCACCCGTTTTGATTCCCATGCTCTCACTTTAAAGACAAAATCACACCAGATTTTCGGTGTTAATGTCTTCTTGGCTTAGGCGACTCAATGACCATTGGGATATGGCCCAAGTCAATAGCTCATTGACGCTCATATACTGATCGGGCGGTGTTGGCAAATGCAAATATGCCAATACTGTTCGCATCAGGTTTTCTTTGTTTTGTTCATCAAGCGCGGGTGCCAACGTTTGTTTTGACCATTTTTGTCCCAGATGATTGGTTAAAAGTGGCAAATGGGTATAGTGCGGTTGTGGATAATTTAAGGCAGCCTGAAGTGCTATTTGTCTGGGCGTTGACACCAATAAATCCTGCCCCCTCACAATGTGATTGATGTTTTGTTCTGCATCGTCCACCACCACGGCCAACTGATACGCCCAAAAACCATCAGCTCTTAATAAAATAAAATCACCAACTTCTTGTGCCAAATTTTGTTGGCAATGACCCATGATTGCGTCTTCAAATCCGATATTGTGATTAGCAACCTTAAAGCGCCATGCGGGTGCTTTTGTTGTTGCATTCTCATGCGTCTCATTCCGACAACGCCCAGAATAA
Organism: Neisseriaceae bacterium; assembly: GCA_030146285.1. GTDB lineage: Bacteria > Pseudomonadota > Gammaproteobacteria > Burkholderiales > Neisseriaceae > JASLFS01. Next base: position 15,255 of record JASLBZ010000125.1, read on the forward strand.
ACATAGCCATCCACGCCTTCTGATATTGCCTCTTCATGGATTTGTTTGCGTGAGCAATAGCAAGGGTACAAATCGCCCTGCTCTTTGAGTTGATTCAGTGCTGCGTGGTATAAATGATGTCGTTTACTTTGGTATACCACGCTTTCATCCCATGTCAGACCAAAGGCTTCTAAAGTAGCTAAAATATGGCTTGGCGCCCCTTTTACCGTTCTTGGTGGGTCTAAGTCTTCCATTCGAAGCAACCATTTTCCTTGGTGTTGTCTGGCTTCTAAAAAACTGGCCACAGCGGTATACAAAGAACCAATGTGAAGCAAACCAGTAGGACTGGGGGCAAAACGACCACGATATTCAGGCATGAGAATGTCTTTGTTTATTGCTATAATAGAAGTCTATTTTACTGCGGATTCAAAAGCGACTCTAGAGCCATCATGGACACACATCAACAAAACTTACTTCCCATCCTCGCAATCGACACCAGCACTCAATTTTTATCTTTGGCGGTACAAACCGAACAAGGCGACTGTTTATACCACGAAGAAGTGGGCAGCAAGCAATCTGAGTTCATTTTGCCAACCATTCAAGATTTGCTTAGCGAATGCAATCTGAATCTTGATGCATTGTCGAGCATTGTCTATGCCAAAGGCCCAGGTACATTTACAGGCTTACGCATTGGTTTGGGTGTTGCTCAAGGGTTGGCTTTGCCACACCAAATCAAACTCATTGGTGTACCCACTTTGGATGCCATTGCCCAACTGGTTGCAGGACGACGTTATGTTTTAGCTGCCATTGATGCGCGCATGGGTGAGTTATTTTATGCTTGGTATGACATCCACTCACAAAAACGCTTAACCCCTTACCATGTCGGAAAAGCCGCTGAAATTGAAATTCCTGCAGAAGTCGACTTAGATGATGCAATTGGTATTGGCAATGCATATGATTTGAATATTCAGATGCCTTTAGAAGGCATTGCCAATATGCCTACCGCGTTGGACTACATTTATACGGCTTCAACCACACAATATGAAGATTGTTCTATTGCGGATTCACAAATCTTGTATGTGCGTGACAAAATTGCATTGACTGCCAAAGAGCAAGCCGAGCAAAAGGCGCAAAAACAATGAATTTGCGCTTCGCCACACCTGAAGATTTGGCTGATTTGGTGTATCTTGAAAAAATCTGTAACCCTCACCCCTGGTCACAAGGTCAATTACAAGAAGCCATTAACAACAATTATTGCCTATTGGCATGCGAGCAAGGCGATGTTGTGGGCATGTTGATTTGGCAACAGGTTTTGGATGAAGCTGAAATTTATTTGATCAACACTTTGCCAGAAAAGCAGCGCCAAGGCATTGCCAGTCGTTTATTAAACTATTTAAAAGAGTATTCTTTGGGCATGCCCATCCTCAAGATATTCCTTGAAGTGCGTGCGGACAATATTGGGGCGCAAACCTTGTATTTGCGAAATGGTTTTGTCACCATAGCCACCCGTAAAAACTATTACACCAATACCGATGGCAGTTTTGAACACGCTCTCATCATGGAGTATATCGATGCTCGATAGTCGCTATTTGCATTTGCACCAAGCGCTTGGTTTGGGGCCGATGTGGTTGAACAAACATGCCACCATCCAAGCACAAGCTCCTAGCAATGAAACCCTTAACAATACCCATGAGAAAAACCTTCGCCCCAAAATAACGGTGCCTACTTCAGCACCCAAAGCGCCAATAAATAACCCAAACACCCCCAAAATGGTCATGCCACAAACAGCACAGGCCATTCGAGAGAAGCTTAGCAAAACATTAAAAGTGCACATCCCAGAACCAAGCAAATCGACGGTAGCACAAAAAGACAATACACCTAAAGCTGTCATTAATTTTGAGCACATGAGTTTAACTGACTTACAGGCAGCCTGTAAGGATTGTCAGGCTTGTGAGCTGCACCAAAGTCGTCGCCAAGCCATTTTTGGTTTGGGCAGTTTGCCAGCTCGCTTATTGATTGTCACAAGTAATCCCAGTCCCAAAGATGATATGAACAATACCTTATTGTCCGATGTGGCGCCTTTATGGCAAAACATGTTGCGTGCTTTGGCTTTGCCAGAACAAGATATTTTTGTCACCTCTTGGGTCAAATGCACACCGCACCAAACACTTAGCACAACAGCAGCGCACCGTGAAGCTTGCATGAACATTCTTCAAGAACAAGCCAGACATGTCGAAGCCATTTTATTTTTGGGCAATCAGGATTATGATTTGGAAAAAACAGTACAAGCATGGGGAAAACCCTATTTTAGAATTGCGCACCCCGCCCGTTTATTAAGGCAGCCTGCACTCAAAGCACAAGCTTGGCAAAGCTTCAAAGCCATACAAGCGCTGCTTCAAACACAGCCATAAAAAAAGCCGAAAAATTTTCGGCTTTTTTTATGGCATCCAGCTTCCAGACTTACTTCACCAACTTCAAATGCGATGGCTTTTCTGCCTTGGCCTTTTCTGGCGCTTCATCCGTCTTGATTGAAGCAATTGCTTTGTCCATGTCAGGTTCAAAAGGTGTCAATTCGAACCCCATGCCCTCACCAGTCTCACGAGCAAAGAAGCTAACCACATGCCCTATTGGCACAAAGATCTCTTCTGACTGACCGGCAAAACGTGCTGAAAAGCGAATCCACTCATCATCAATCACAAAACCTTGACAAGCAGAACCTGAAATATTCAAAACAATTTGTTCGTCTTTGACATATTGCAATGGCACTTGAGTGTATTCATTCACCCACACCGCGATGTGAGGGGTTAAACCTGCATCCATACTCCACTCATACAAGCCACGCAATAAATAAGGCTTCATGCTCACGCTCATGGTTTTTCCTTAGAAAGATTAACGACGCATTGCTTTTTCAGCAGCAGTTAATGCTTCAATAAATGAATCTCTTTGGAAAATACGCTCACCATATTTTAAGATTGGTGCAGCAGATTTGCCCAAGTTAATACCATAATGATCCAAACGCCACAACAATGGAGACAAAGCCACATCAACCATACTAAAGTCATCACCTAAGATGTATTTTTGTTTGGTGAATAAAGGAGACAAAACAGTCAAACCTTCTGTAATGGCTTCACGTGCTTTGTTTTGCTCTTTGTTGGTTGAAGCTGGGTTTTCCAATGTTTGTACATGGGTGAACAATTCACGTTCAAAACGGTACAAAATCAAACGGCCACGGGCACGCATGATAGGGTCTCCTGGCATCAATTGTGGATGCGGGAAACGCTCGTCAATGTACTCGTTAATAATATTAGATTCATGCAAAATCAAATCACGCTCAACCAAAACAGGTACTTGGTTGTAAGGATTCATAATGGCCAAGTCTTCAGGCTTGTTGAAAATGTCCACGTCTTTGATTTCAAAGTCCATGCCTTTTTCAAAAAGAACAATGCGACAGCGTTGACTAAAAGGACAAGTAATACCCGAATACAATGTCATCATGACGATTTACCTTTAAAAAGAATCTTGTAACCGGCTATTGTAGCAAATTTTGTGAATTTAAGCCAGAAAATAGCCGTAACATCTTGTTATTAAAAGTGATTAAACAAACCAATGATGACCAATATGCGTCTTCTCTCCTTCCCACCTTGCTCTGGAAAGACTTTTAATAGAATCAATATTTTGCGCAAAAATGCCACAGCTCCTCGAATCATGGATTTTTGTGCAGGATGCGAAAATATTTTTTGATAGGCATCTAACGCAGGCTTCACCCGTGCAATTTCCACATCAATATCCACATCACGCTTCACTTCCAAAAGTGAACTAACAAACATCAACAAATCCATTACCTGCAATGCTGGCAATGGCAAATCACGGTCTAAGTCCTCTTCAAAATCAAAACGACAAAAACCTTCAGGCAGCCTGTGTACATTGCGAATTTGAGCACCACCATGCCAACAGTTTTTTTGATGAAAGTTGGCCAAATCTTCAGCCAAGGCCACCATCAATTCTTGTTTTTGCTCTGGTGTGCCTTTTTTATAAGGCTCTTCTACCGACTCACCAGCATTGCTCATGACCACCCACTCATCGGTTGCAGCAATCACATCCGGAACCAAGATGCCTTTGGATTTCATCCACAATAAGCGATTCACTTCATGTGCATAAATCCCACGCTTGGCAGGTTGTGGTTTTTGTGTTTTTTTCACCAATAAGCGATAAGCCATTCGTGTTAAAAATCGGCGCAACCATAAACGTCTTTGCCTTGGTAATACTTTAACCACCCAAACCGCTGAAGCATCAGTAGGATTATCGAGCAAAAAAACGCGAGCATTCGTTTGCTCGCGTTTTGATTCAATCTTACTCACTAGTTCAGCTGAGGCAGGCGGTACGATGATACTGCTATCATGATCCGTAGCCAAAACTTTACCTTTTCATTTTGAGTTAATGAACGTCTTTCCAATACTCTTTATTCAAGAAGTATGCCAATGGTAGCAATACCACAAACAAGAACATCAATACGATATAACCAATTTGATGGCGTTTTAACTGGCTAGGCTCACCCATGTAAACCAAGTAGTTAACCAAATCTTTGGTGTATTCTTCATATTGCTTGTCAATGATGATTTCTTCGCCATTAGGACCTTTAGCAACACGCGTTTGAATGCCTGTTGTTTCCCAATAAAGCTTAGGAACCATATTGCCATGCGCATCTTTAACCATCACAGGCATGCCATCTTTGTCTAACTCAACAGCACGAACACCTTGTTGTTCCCAAAGAACATGAGGCATACCCACTTTATCAAACACCAAGTTATTCCAACCACTAGGACGTGTTGGGTCTTTGTAGAAACCTTGCATGTAAGCATTTAAGTAGTCAGCGCCACGAGAACGTGCAATCAAAGACAAATCAGGCGGTGGTGCGCCGAACCACTTAGTGGCTTCGGCTGGCGTCATCGCTGCTTTCATGGTGTCACCAATTTTATCGGTGGTAAACATCATATTGTCTTTGATTTGCTCTTGCGTCAAACCAATGTCTTCCAAACGGTTATAACGCATGTCATTGGCTGAGTGACAAGACAAGCAATAGTTGGTGAAAATTTGCGCACCACGTTGCAAGCTTTTTTGGTCGCCCA
>JASLBZ010000162.1 GCA_030146285.1 Neisseriaceae bacterium
CCACCACGACTGGATGGTCGCAGCATTGATTTTTCTAAAATGACAGAGCAACCAGGTGATACGCCAACGCCAATTTTCTCGGTTCGTGGTTCGGCTGATTTGCATCCTCAGCAAATTTCATGCTGGATTACCCATACGAATTTACAAACCCATGATATTATCCGCAGCGGCTTTGATAGAAGCCCGATGTTTACTGGTAAGATTGAAGGCGTTGGTCCTCGCTATTGTCCGTCGATTGAAGACAAAATTAACCGTTTTGCAGACAAAGACAGTCATCAGATTTTCTTGGAGCCTGAAGGCTTAACAACCAACGAATACTATCCAAATGGTATTTCAACCAGTTTGCCTTTTGACATTCAAATTCAATTGGTGCGCAGCATGGTCGGCTTGGAAAATGCACACATTTTGCGCCCAGGTTATGCCATTGAGTATGATTATTTTGATCCACGCAACCTGAAAACCAGTTTGGAAACCAAAACGATTGCTGGTTTGTTCTTTGCAGGACAGATTAACGGTACAACAGGATATGAAGAAGCAGCAGCTCAAGGTTTGTTGGCGGGCGCGAATGCCGCACTTTATGCCAGCAATGAAGAGCCGGTGACACTGCTGAGAGAGCAGGCATATTTGGGTGTCATGGTAGATGATTTGGCAACCAAAGGTGTGAACGAGCCTTACCGCATGTTCACCAGCCGTGCCGAGTACCGTTTGCAGTTGCGTGAAGACAATGCTGATATGCGTTTGACCGAAATTGGTCATAAATTGGGCTTGGTTGGAGAGGCGCAGTGGCGTGCTTTTGATACCAAACGCGAGACAATTGAGCAAGAAGTGCAGCGTTTGCGTGGGGTTTGGTATACGCCGTCGCAATTGACTGAGGATGAGCAAGTCAATATCATCGGTCAAAAAATTGTGCGTGAATACAATTTACATGATTTATTACGCCGTCCGAATCTGGATTATGATACGCTCATGAATCTGCCAAGAGCGCAGCCTGAGACGCCTTTGTCGGCAGAGATTACAGAGCAAGTACAAATTAATGTGAAATACCAAGGTTATATTGAGAAGCAAAACGATGAGATTCAGCGTCGTCAAGGCATTGATACCTTGAAGCTGCCTAGCAATATTGACTACACCAAAGTCAAAGGTTTGTCAGTTGAGGCGCAACAAAAATTAAATCAACACCGTCCAGAGACTATCGGACAAGCTTCGCGCATTTCTGGCATCACGCCAGCTGCGGTTGCTTTGTTAATGGTTCACTTAAAACGTGGTTTTTCGGGATTAAAAAATGAAAAATAAACTAGAACAATTGCAAGCCGGTTTGGCAATGATGCAGTTGGATTTGACCCAAGAGCAACAATTGCAACTGTTGGCATATTTGGATTTATTGAGCAAGTGGAACAGCACTTACAATCTAACGGCTTTGCGCAATGAAGATTTGATGCTCAGTCACCATATTTTAGACAGTTTGTCGTTGTTGTCATTTTTAGGTGATGCCAAAACCATGATTGATGTGGGCTCTGGCGGTGGTATGCCGGGTATTCCAACAGCAATTGCGCGCCCAGATTTGAAAATCACATTGTTGGATGCCAACAGTAAAAAAACCACATTTTTGCAGCAAGTGGTGATTGAGCTGGGCTTGTCTAATGTGACTGTGGTTTGCGGACGGGTAGAAGCTTTATTGGATCAAGATTTCGATGTAGTAACCAGTCGAGCATTTGCAGAATTAAAAGATTTTGTGGCATTGACCACGCAATTGGTTGCACCAACCGGTTGTTGGCTAGCAATGAAGGGTGTTTACCCTTATGAAGAAATTTCTTTGCTGCCTGAGAACATTTATGCAGAAGATGTGGTGAAGGTTGTTGTTCCTATGCTAGAAGCCGAGCGCCATATGGTGACCATGAAATTAAAGGCCTAAAGCATGAAAGCACAAATTATTGCAGTGGCCAACCAAAAAGGTGGCGTGGGTAAAACCACAACAACTGTCAATTTGGCAGCTTCTTTGGTGCATCAAAAGAACAGGGTGTTGGTTGTTGATTTGGACCCGCAAGGCAATGCAACCACCGGCAGTGGTATCGATAAGGCCAGTATTGAAAGAGGCGTTTATCATGTTCTTTTGTGTGAAAACACCGTCAAAGAAGCTTTGGCATACAGCAAAACGGGTGGCTATGACATTTTGGCCGCAAACCGTTCACTGGCAGGTGCTGAAGTGGAGTTGGTACAAGAATTGGCACGAGAAATGCGTTTGAAAAATGCATTAAGCGAAGTGGGGGACGATTATGATTATATTTTAATTGATTGCCCGCCAACATTAACGCTTCTGACCTTGAATGGCTTGGTGGCAGCAAACAGTGTTATGGTGCCTATGGTTTGTGAGTATTACGCTTTGGAAGGCATTTCAGATTTGATTGCCACATTGCGAAAAATACGCCAAGCGATTAACCCGCAATTGCATATTTTGGGCATTGTCAGGACCTTGTACGATAATCGCAATAACTTGTCACAAGAAGTCTCCAATCAATTGGAAGCGCATTTTAAAGATGAGGTTTTTGTTACCACGATTCCGCGCAATGTGCGCTTGGCAGAAGCGCCAAGTCACGGCATGCCAGCTTTGGCTTACGATGCCAAAGCCAAAGGAACGGTTGCATATTTGGAGTTAGCAGAAGAAATGGTCAAGAGAATTCAAGGAGGCTCAAATGAGTAAGATGAAAGGTTTGGGTCGTGGTTTGGATTCGCTGTTAAGTACCAGTCTTGCCCAAGAGGGTGGGGCGGATAGCTTAAATACATTGAATATTTCTTTATTAAAACCAGGGCGTTATCAGCCTCGTGTACTCATGAATGATGACGCTTTGTTGGCTTTGGCAGAATCAATCAAGGCGCAAGGCGTGATTCAGCCCATTGTGGTTCGTGAAATTGGTTTGTCGGAATATGAGATTATTGCAGGTGAAAGACGTTGGCGTGCTGCTCAGTTAGCAGGCTTAACAGAAGTGCCTGTGGTCATTCGTTCCATTACCGATGAAGATGCTTTGGCCATCGGTTTAATTGAAAACATACAGCGTGAGAACCTCAATCCGATTGAGGAAGCCAAAGGCTTAAAACGATTGTTGGATGAGTTTTCTTTAACACACGATGCCATCTCTAAAGTCATTGGTCGTTCTCGCAGCAGCATTTCCAATAGTTTGCGTTTACTCAGTCTTAATGAATTGGTGCAAGAGATGGTCAGTACTCGCCATTTGGAAATGGGACATGCGCGCGCATTGCTCAGTTTGGATGTGTTGGCGCAGGTGGAAATGGCGCAATTGGCTGTGGCTCAAGCTTGGTCTGTGCGAGAAGTAGAACGCCGAGTGAAGATGGCTTTGGAAAATTCGCAACAGCCAGAAAAAAAAGTACAAAGAAGCAATCCTGATGTAGAACAGTTACGTGATCGTCTAATTCATTCACTGGGTGTTAATGTGGATATTAAGAGTAATTCAAAGAACAAAGGCCGTATGGTCTTACACTTTGATAATTTGGACGAATTTGATGGTTTATTAGGCAAATTAGGGGTAAAATAGCGCAGCTTTATTATGGGTTGTTTAAAATGTGCAGTTGCAGCAATTACAAGAAATTACTGCTGATAAGTGCATGTGAAGCAACAGTAAAGTGCAAAGTTTAAGATTTGTTAAGCAATCTCTTGACGGTTGCGCTCGTGTTTATTATAGTTACGGCGCTCTGCGGTCTCTATAAAATAAGATTGTAAGGGCTTTATGTTCAAGTTATTAGGCTATCAAATAATTGCATTGGCAATTGTTTTGGCTTTGTCTGTTTTAGCATCAGGTACGGGTATCGCTGTTTCGGTAATCTTGGGTGGCTTATGTTATTTCATTCCAAGTTGTGTCGCAGCTGTATCCTTACATTATACAAACAGACACATTCAATACATGGCACTGGGTTTCGTGCTAGGTGAAAGTTTAAAAATCATTCTGACAATACTGATGATGGTCGGGGTGTTACTGGTTTATACGACGCTAAATTGGTTTTACTTTTTTATTGGTTTTTTAGCGGTCAGTCACGTCATTTTTATTGTTTTTTGGAAGTTAAAGAGCTATGGCACAAACAGCAGCTGAGTATGTTACGCATCACTTAGTACAACTGACTCAAACAGGTGAGCCACAAACGAAGATTGTGGATTTCTCTCTTTATAACATCGATACGATTTTCTTCTCAGTGGTTATCGGTGTTATTTCATTGTTCTTCTTATGGCGTGGTGCTCGTAAGGCTACGTCAGGCGTACCTGGTCGTTTTCAGGCTGCCTGTGAACTATTGGTTGAGTTTGTTGACAATATGTGTAAGGAAATTGTTCACAACGAGAATTCTCGTAAATTGGTAGCACCTTTGGGTTTAACCATTTTTATCTGGATTTTCATGATGAATGCACTGGATTTATTGCCAGTTGACTTATTGCCATGGATGGCAAGTTTGGTTGGTATTCATTACTTGCGTATTGTACCAACTGCGGACATTAATAACCCATTGGCAATGTCTTTTGGCGTGTTGTTTATCTGCTTGTTCTACAGCGTGAAAATCAAAGGTGCTGGCGGTTTCTTAAAAGAAATGTTCAGCGCACCATTTGGCCCTTGGTTGGCACCTGTTAACTTCGCAATGAACATCTTGGAATTTTTATCAAAAGCAGTTTCGCAAGGTATGCGACTTTTTGGTAATATGTATGCTGGTGAGTTGGTGTTTATGTTGATTGCTTTATTGGGTGGTGCTTGGGCTTCTTCTGGTTCCGTATCCGCACTTGACCCTGTCTTGGCAGCACTACAAGTGCTAGCTGGTTCAGCTTGGGCAATCTTCCACATTTTGATTATTACCTTACAAGCGTTTATTTTCATGGTATTGACCTTCGTTTATGTTGGTCAGGCACATGATTCGCACTAGTTTTGTTTTTCCTTGGCTGTTTCAATGTTGGAATAGCCAAGTTTGATTTTTTTGTTTTTTTACCTTTGTTTTTTATTTTAAGGAGTTCCTCATGGGAATCGGTGGTTTAGTCGCTCTTGCTTGTGGTTTGATCGTTGCTCTTGGTGCTTTAGGCGCTTGTCTAGGTATCGCTACTGTTGGTTCTAAATACTTAGAATCTTCTGCACGCCAACCTGAATTGATGGGTCCATTGCAAGTTAAATTGTTCTTGATTGCTGGTTTGATCGATGCAGCTTTCCTTATCGGTGTTGCGATCGCATTGTTATTCGCATTCGTTAACCCGTTCGCTGGTTAATTTTGAGATTTGTTTGAAACAAACAATCTTTTTGAATAACTCTGAATCACGAAGGTTAATGCCGTGAATTTAAATGCAACCCTGATTGTGCAGTTAATTGTTTTTGGTATTTTGGTATGGTTTACGATGAAATTCGTTTGGCCTCCAATTATCAAAGCGATTGATGAGCGCGCTGACAAAATTGCGGAAGGCTTGGATGCGGCTGAGCGTGGTAAAAGCGATTTTGCTCAAGCGGAAAAACGTGTTGCAGAAACTCTGGCTGAAGGTCGTCAGCAAGTAAGCGATTTGGTAGCAAACGCTGAAAAACGTGCAGCACAACTTGTAGAAGAAGCAAAAACAACTGCTTCTGATGAAGCTGCGCGTATTTTGGCTCAAGCAAAAGCAGATGTAGAGCAAGAAGCAAATCGTGCTCGTGAAGCTTTGCGTGAACAAGTCGCTGCTTTGGCTGTGTTGGGCGCTGAGAAAATTTTACGTAAAGAAGTGGATGCTTCTAAACACGCTGAAATTCTAAGCAGCTTAAAACAGGAGCTATGACCTTATGGCTGAGTTAG
>JASLBZ010000179.1 GCA_030146285.1 Neisseriaceae bacterium
TCTGATGCAAAAGCAATGTAAGGTGTTGGCATTGCAATACCAACAGCGACTGTGGCTGGAATATCCACCAACAACAATTCTTTTAATAATGCATGGTTACTTGCCAATCGACCATTCATTTTCCAGTTACCCATTACCCACTTTTTTTGCCACATGGTGCATTTCCTTATCAATCTTATCGTTCGCCGCCATTTTACAATAGTTTCTAACATTGTCAGCTTGAATATTACCAATTGATTTTTTCTGCGCTCTTTTTTGATGATTTAATGGCGACAATTCGTTCATGCGGGCATTTCGATTGCAGCCCGAGCAAACCGCCATTTCTCTGGCTTCACCCTCATAGAAATCCACCCCAAATCACACCGTCACATTCATCAAAATCCAAAAACAACCCCTTGTATTCTGATCTAAATCCTTATTGCTTTGAAAGACTAAACATTTTTCATACAAATTGTCACAATTGTCACAAAGTTGAAATAATCATTTATTACACTGCACACATCGTTAAATAAAACTTAATCGATTTATCCGAATTTTATTAGTGGAGCTTTCTAATGCGTTTACGTCTTTCTACCCTTGTTTTAACTAGCAGTATCGCCTTATTGGCAGCATGCTCTGGCGAGAGCAAAACCGAAAATACTGCAGCTAGCGGCTCTGCTGCACCGGCTGCTTCAGCTGAAGTCATGAAAGTGACTGGTGCTGGTGCATCATTCCCTCAGCCTATTTATGCTCAATGGGCGCAAGCATTCCAAACGGAAACTCAAGGCCAAGTTAACTACCAATCTATTGGTTCTAGTGGTGGCGTAAAACAAATTATTGCCAAAACCGTTGATTTTGGTGCAACAGATGCACCTTTGGATATTGAAGAGCTAAACAAAGAAGGCTTGATTCAATTCCCTACCGTGATCGGTGGCGTGGTACCTGTTGTAAACATTGATGGCGTTAAGCCAGGTGAATTAAACCTAACAGGCGATGTATTGGCCAATATTTACTTGGGCAAAATCACCAAATGGAACGATGCTGCAATCAAAGCGTTGAACCCAAGCGTAAACCTACCTGACGCTGCAATTACGACTGTATTTCGCTCAGATGGCTCTGGCACAAGCTTTAACTTCACCAATTACTTAAGCCAAGTATCTCCTGATTGGGAAAAATCAGTGGGTGCTGCTAACTCGGTAAAATGGCCAACATCTAGCACGGGTGCTGCTGGTAAAGGCAATGAAGGTGTTGCAACTTATGTTAACCGTGTGAAAAACTCAATCGGTTACGTTGAATATGCTTATGCCAAACAAAACAGCATGTCTCACACCAGCTTGACTAACAAAGCAGGCAAAGTGGTACAACCTTCTCAAGAAACATTTGCAGCTGCTGCTGATGCTGACTGGGCAAATGCGCCAGGCTTCAAATTGATCCTGACTAACCAAGCTCAAGAAAACGCTTGGCCGATTGCTGCTGCAACATTCATCTTGGTTCACAAACAACCTCAAGATGCTGCACAAACAAAAGCGGCTTTGTCTTTCTTTGACTGGGCTTACACCAAAGGTGACGATGCTGCCAGCAAATTGGATTATGTTCCTTTGCCAGAATCAACCAAAAACATTATTCGTGAAAGCTGGAAACAAGTATTGGGTGCAGATGGTAAATCTGTTTACTAATACCTAAAGAAGCGGTAGCCAAAGGGATGTTAATTCTTGGCTATCGCTTTTTCGTTTTCCATACATTTCGAGGAACGTGCCACGCATGAACTCACTACAAAAAAAACTTGCGACCCAAAAAAAATTAGACTGGTTATTTGTCAATGCCACGCGCTTCTTTGCTTTCGTGGTGTTAGCAAGCCTAATCGGCATTATTATCTCACTCATCATTGGCTCTATTCCAAGCATGAAAACCTTTGGCTGGGGGTTTTTCACCAGTTCTGAATGGGATCCTGTTGCAGGTGAATATGGTGCTCTGGCACCGATTTACGGCACACTGGTAACTTCGGTGATTGCATTGGTTATTGCTGTACCTGTTAGCTTTGGTATTGCTGTATTTTTAACAGAATTAAGCCCAATTTGGTTAAGAAGACCACTGGGTATTGCAGTTGAATTGCTTGCTGGTATTCCATCAATCATTTACGGCATGTGGGGCTTGTTTGTTTTTGCACCCTTCTTCTCAGAATACATTCAGCCATTCATGATTAAATATTTCGCCGACATTCCTGTGATTGGCGCTTTATTCCGTGGCGCTCCAATGGGCATTGGCCTGTTTACGGCAGCCTTAATCTTGGCCATTATGATTATCCCTTTTATTGCGTCGGTGATGCGCGACGTTTTCTTGGTAACACCAACCTTACTGAAAGAATCAGCTTACGGCTTAGGCTCGACCACTTGGGAAGTGATTCGCCATGTGGTGTTACCTTATACCAAAGTTGGCGTTATTGGTGGTGTCATCTTGGGATTGGGCCGCGCTCTTGGTGAGACCATGGCAGTCACATTTGTGATTGGCAATACCTTTAATATCAGCCCAAGCTTATTCAATTCTGGCGTGTCGATTACCTCTGCACTGGCCAATGAATTTGCCGAAGCAGTTGACCCGAAACACTTATCATCATTATTGTTCTTAGGCTTATTGTTGTTCTTCATCACCTTTGTGGTGTTGTGCATCTCTAAAATATTGCTACTTCGCATGAAAAAAAATGAAGGCTGATAGGAAAAGGATAACCGCATGAAGAATAACAGCATCTATCGCCGCCGCCGCTTTGTTAATACTTTTAACTTAGTTGCCTCAACCTTAACCATGGCTTTTGGCTTGTTTTGGCTCGGTTGGATTTTGTACACACTATTTGCTCAAGGTGCATCAGCACTGATGACATTGAGCACCTACACCATGGACAGCCCTCCTCCGGGTTCTGTTGGTGGTTTGCGCAATGCCATTGTTGGTAGCTTGTACATCACCTTGTTTGGTTTGTTTATCGGCACACCCATTGGTATCATGGCTGGCATTTACTTGGCTGAGTTTAGCCAAGACAACTGGTTTGCCAAAACCACCCGCTTTATTAATGATATTTTACTGTCAGCACCATCGATTGTGATTGGTCTGTTTATTTACGAGATTTTCGTGGTTACCCAAGGACATTTCTCTGGTTGGGCAGGCTCACTGGCTTTGGCTTTACTGGTGATTCCTGTGGTCATTCGCACCACTGAGAATATGTTAAAGTTGGTACCGAATACCTTACGTGAAGCTGCCTATGCATTGGGCACTCCAAAATGGAAATTGGTTTTGGGTGTGACGCTTCGCGCTGCCAAAACTGGCGTATTGACTGGTATTTTATTGGCATTTGCCCGTGTTTCTGGTGAAACAGCACCGCTTTTGTTCACTGCGCTGAATAACCAGTTTTACAGCACCAATATGGACCAACCAATGGCCAACTTACCGAATTTGATTTTACAGTTTGCCATGAGTCCATATGTAGACTGGCACGACTTAGCTTGGGGTGCAGCTTTACTGATTACCTTGACTGTATTAATTACCAACATTGTGGCACGCTTTTTGGGCAGAAGCCCAGCCCAAAACCACTAATTGCACAATAGGCATAAAAAATTATGGACAACAAAATTTCTGTTAAAGATTTCAACTTTTACTACGGTCAATTCCACGCGCTAAAAAACATTAATTTGGATATTCAGACCCAAAAAGTCACTGCATTTATTGGCCCTTCTGGCTGTGGTAAATCAACTTTACTTCGCACTTTTAACCGCATGTATGATTTGTACAATGGCATGCGCGCTGAAGGACAAATCTTACTGGATGGCAACAATGTTTTAGACAAAGGCGTTGACTTAAACTTGCTTCGCAACAAAGTGGGCATGGTATTCCAAAAACCAACACCTTTTCCAATGTCTATTTATGACAATGTGACGTTTGGTGTAAAACTATACGAAAATTTGAATCGCAGCGACATGGATGACCGTGTTGAATGGGCTTTGAAAAAAGCGGCCATTTGGAATGAAGTCAAAGACAAGCTTAAGCAATCAGGTCAATCTTTATCAGGCGGTCAGCAACAACGTTTGTGTATTGCGCGTGCCATTGCTGCCAAACCTGAAGTTTTGTTACTGGACGAACCCACCAGTGCACTTGATCCAATATCAACAGCGCGCATTGAGGAATTGGTGACAGAGTTAAAAGAAGATTACACCATTGCCATCGTTACCCACAATATGCAACAAGCAGCGCGTGTGTCTGATGTAACTGCTTATATGTACTTAGGTGAGCTTGTGGAAATTGGCGCAACCAAAGACATATTTACAACACCGAAACAACAAGCAACTGAAGATTACATTACCGGTAAATTCGGTTAAGCTTTCCTGCTTTGTTTGTACCCAAAGTTCAGTCTGCCGTCTCATTTTGGCAGCCTGAACTTTTTGTTTTATCAATAAAATGAAAGATTTTCGCAAATAGCCTTGACGTGCACCCCAATAGATTGAACAATCACGGTTTAGGATTCTTCCCTTTTGCTTAAGTGATCATGCTGGACATATTATCAAACCTGACACCCACCCTTGGTGTCCTACTGTTTTTATCGCTATTCTTAGTCTTATTCTTTGAATTTATTAACGGCTTTCACGATACAGCTAACGCCATCGCGACCGTCATTTATACCCAATCCATGAAGCCAACACATGCTGTGATTGCTTCCGGTATTTTTAACTTTCTAGGCGTTGTCACCGGCGGCTTGGCTGTGGCTTATGCCATTGTGAATTTGCTGCCCATTGACCTTCTGGCCTCAGGTGATACCAAACTGCTGATTTCCATGATTTTTGCGCTGCTATTGGGCGCCATTATTTGGAATTTGGGCACTTGGTATTTCGGTTTGCCAGCTTCTAGCTCTCATACTTTAATCGGTTCTATTATCGGTGTTGGTCTAGCCAATGCCGTATTCTCAGGTCAATCTTGGGAAGATGGTGTGAACTGGGGCAAAGCCATGGACGTGGGTGCATCATTACTGCTCTCTCCATTTGCAGGCTTTGTGATGGCGTTTATCTTTTTGGCACTGCTGCGTCACTTATTCCCATTGGCCAATATTCACCAAACTCCTTATTTACGCACCGGTGTTCGTGGTAAAAAACACCCTCCATTTTGGACGCGTTTCATGCTGATTTTATCTGCCATGGGCGTGAGTTTTGCTCACGGTTCAAACGACGGTCAAAAAGGTGTGGGTTTGGTGATGTTGATTTTAATTTGTATTATTCCTGGTCATTTCTTATTGAACATGAACAGCGACCAATACCAATTAGAACGTGCCAAAGGCGCAACAGCACAACTAGAACGCTTTATGGCGGATAACCACAATACCATTGTTGGTTACTTCCCAGACGCAGCCAAACCATCAAGTGTGGCAACAGATTCAGAGCAAGTGCATTGCCAAATCAATGACACACCAATGCACAGCGCAGAAATTCAACGCTTATTGCCTAACAACAAAACCGTGGGTGATTTGACTGAAAAAGAACGCTGGTTAACCCGTTCACATTTATTGTGCTTAGAAAATACGGCCAAAAAAGTGGCTGCATTGCCTGCCATGAATAAAGAACAAAAGCAATACTTAACCTCTTTACAACGTGACTTTAGCTTGCCAATTGAATATGCACCAATCTGGGTTATTTTTGCAATTGCATCAGCCTTAGGTCTTGGTACGATGGTTGGCTGGAAACGTGTTGTGAAAACAGTGGGTGAAGGCATTGGTAAGTCTCACATGACGTATGCACAAGGTGTTTGTGCACAAATGACTGCAGCCATTGGCATTGCAGGTGCGAACTTGTTCGGCTTGCCTGTTTCAACCACACAAATTTTGTCCAGCGCAGTGGCTGGTACGGCTGTTGCCAATAAGTCAGGTTTGCAATGGGCCACCATCCGCAATATTCTTTTGGCTTGGCTATTTACTTTCCCAATTGCAATGCTATTGTCTGGTAGTTTATTTGCCCTGTTTCACTTTGTTTTCTAACAAACAAGCATAGGCAATTGTCCGCAATATATGGGATAATTTGATTTATTTTCTTATCTTGAGCGACCAAGTAGACCACTTGGTCGCAAATTACTGGAGTTAACATGGATTTCAAAAAAGCACGCTTTTACATGGTTGAACAACAGATCCGTCCATGGGACGTGTTAAATTTTGACTTACTGGATGCTTTGTTAGAGATTCCACGTGAACACTTTGTGCTAGAGTCATGCCGCGAATTAGCCTACATTGATGAGAAGTTACCTTTGGCTAATGGTGGTTTGATGCTAGAACCACGCGTGGCCGCCAAAATGATTCAAGCATTGGCGTTGCAAACAAGCGATAAAGTATTGGAAATTGGCACAGGTTCAGGCTACAGCACTGCCATTATGAGCAAATTGGCCAAGCACATTGTGGCCACTGATATTGACCAAGAGCAATTGAGCTTTGCACGTGAAGCACTAGGTTCATGTGAGATCAACAACGTCAGCTTCAATCATGTTGATGGCTTAAGCGCTCCTTCTGAGCAAGCACCTTTTGATGCTATTTTGGTCAGTGGTTCAATTACCAACGTGAGCACACAACTGAAAGAACAGTTAAATGACAAAGGTCGTTTGGTCGCTGTGATTAACGACAGCTTTCCCATGAAAGCGGTATTGATTACTCGCAATGGCAATCACTTTGATGAAGTGACTTTATTCGAGACTGAAGCGCCTGCTTTGGTAAACCAAGCAACCACCACTGCATTTACATTTTAATCATGAGCAATATTCAAGAACTAAGTGCCATTGAATTGGCAACATGGCGCGCTGAAAATCGTGATTTTGTCCTACTTGACGTACGTGAAGATGATGAAGTGGCATTTGCATCCATTGATCAGCACCTGCACATTCCCATGAATTTGGTGCCATTGCATCACAGTAAGTTGCCTGATGACAAGCCCATCGCCATTGTGTGCCACCATGGTCGTCGCAGCATGAGCGTTGCTGTTTTCTTAGAGCGCAATGGCTTTGAGAATCTGTATAATGTCACAGGTGGTATCGATGCTTGGTCGCTAGACGTTGACAACAACGTGCCTCGCTACTAACAGATTATCCTGCACAAAAAAGCTACCGAATCGGTAGCTTTTTTATTTTCTGATGCATTAGCGATTGGCGTATTGCGCTAAAACTTGCTGAAAAGCGCCCCCTACTTCGGGGTGCTTCAAACCATAAGCCAAAGTTGCCTCTAAATAACCTAGTTTGCTGCCGCAATCGTAACGCACACCGTCAAATGCATATGCCCATACTGGCTCATATTTCAGCAATCTGGCAATGCCATCGGTTAGTTGAATTTCACCACCAGCACCGCGGGGCATATTTTGCATCAATTCAAAAATACGCGGTGTTAAGATATAACGACCCACCACGGCCAAATTAGACGGAGCAACATCTGGATGAGGCTTTTCAACAATGCTTTTAATCCGCTCTAGACCATTTTCTGTTTCAATTTCAACAATACCGTAAGAGCCTGTCTCATGCGGCGCAACCGTTTCCACACCCAAAATACTGTTACCGCAATTGGCATACAAATCTGTCATTTGTGACAATGCCCCTTTTGGGGCATCGATTAAATCATCGGCCAAAATAACAGCGAATGCTTCATGACCAATGGCTGGTTTAGCACACATCACAGCATGCCCCAAACCCAAAGCCTCCGCTTGGCGGATGAATAAGCAACTCACACTCTTCGGAACGATGTCTTGCACATGGGCCAGCAATGCATCTTTATTGCGATATGCCAACTCAGCTTCTAATTCATAAGCCTTATCAAAATGATCCTCAATGCTGCGCTTATTGCGTCCCGTAATAAACACCATTTCCGTGCAGCCTGCTGCCACAGCTTCTTCCACAGCATACTGAATCAAAGGCTTGTCCACCACGGGCAACATCTCTTTGGGACTGGCTTTGGTCGCAGGCAAAAAACGTGTACCCATACCCGCCACTGGAAAAACTGCTTTTTTAATTATTTGTGTCATCTGTCATCAATTCTCTAATAGTCTTAACAATTCGGCTTCATCCAACACCGTCACACCCAGCTCTTGTGCTTTGATTAGCTTAGAGCCTGCAGCTTCACCTGCCACCACATAATCCGTTTTTTTAGACACGCTGCCGGTGACCTTACCGCCTGCTGCCTCAATTTTGGCCTTGGCTTCATCACGAGCCAAACTTGGTAAAGTCCCTGTCAATACAAATGTTTTATCCGCAACAGCTTCATTTTGAATGTCAGCAACGACTTCAACATCACGACAAGCAGCCTGTAAAGCATCCATACTTTTGATAATGCGCTCTAGCAGCAGTGCATTATTTTTATCTTGGCGCCAGTTTTGCCACCACATCGGCAAACCCATATCAGTTAACAATGCATCGCTTGATTCGCCAGACAAAGTCCATAAATCGGCTGCTTTTTTCGCGTTGATTTTAACATTAGGCAGCTGGCATAACCAGAGCGGTGCAGACATTAATGCCAAAACTTGTGGGTTTGGCGGGGTTTCATTTGGCTTAACGCCAACATTAAATAAGTCATCCAATTGTTCTTGCTGAAAACTTTGCAAAAAATACTGATCAATAGAATGCGCCACTACGTGACCGATGTCTGGCAAACAAGACAATAAAGGTGCCGGCATGTGGCGAATAATCTGTAGATTGCCCAGATACTGCCATAACGTTTTGGCTGTTTTCTCACCCACATGGCGAATGCCCAAACCAAAAATGAACTTGTCTAGATTCGGGGTTTTACTCGCACCAATGCCTTGTAAAATATTCTGTGCCCATTTAATGGGCAATGCTTTACTGGCATCTCGTTCTTTGTCATCGGCTTTGATTTGCTGCAATGTCGGAATGTCCAAGCGATAAATATCTGCAAAATCACGCACCAAATCCAAATCCACCAATTGCTCTAATTGGCGAATACCCAAGCCATCAATGTCCATGGCCTTGCGAGATGCAAAATGAATCAAGGCTTGGGCACGCTGGGCGCTACAAGCCATGCCGCCTATACAGCGAGCAATGGCTTCCCCTTCTTCTTTTTCAATCTCAGAACCACAAACAGGACAA
>JASLBZ010000018.1 GCA_030146285.1 Neisseriaceae bacterium
TCCCAGGGGTTTGCTGCATTTTTTAATATATTTTTTATTAGATTAGCAGCACTATTTTTCAAAAGCAAGTATTAATACTTGATTTATTCAATAAATACCCTTAGATTAATAGTGGTAGTTACTTAAAAATAAATAAGGAGCAATAGCAATGGATACTTTGCATGGTTTTTATCTTGAAGATTTAACAGTTGGCATGTCTCGTTCATACGCAAAAACCGTAACAGAAGCGGATATTATCTTGTTTGCGGGTGTTTCCGGTGATGATAATCCGGTACATATCAATGCTGAATATGCGCAAGAAACACGGTTTGGGCAACGCATTGCCCACGGTATGCTCAGCGCCAGCTTTATCTCGGCGGTATTGGGAACACGCTTGCCAGGGCCAGGTGCCATTTATATTGACCAACAAATACAATTCACAGCACCTGTGCACATTGGTGATACAGTGACTGCCACTGCCACCGTGGTGGAAATCAATACCGAGCGTCGTCGTGTTAAATTAGAAACGGTTTGTACGGTAAAAGACAAAGTTGTTGCGACAGGTTTTGCAACCAATATGGTTGATAGAAAACCCCAATCTTAACTTCAAGGAATATTCATGTTAATTCGTGCACAAAATTCATTATTATTGGTTGTTGATGTACAAACCCGTTTATTGGGTGGGATTCATCAAAGCGATGTACTGGTTAAAAAATGTGCTGACTTGGTCGATTTGGCTAAGATGTTTGATGTGCCAGTTTTGGGCTCTGAACAATACCCAGAAGGGCTTGGTCACAGTGAAGCCATTTTGGTAGAGAAAATTGGCGCCACCAATATTGTGGGCAAGCAAAAGTTCTCAGGTACTGAATCGGTTGAATTGATGCAAAAAATGGCGGCTACCGAGCGCAAGACCATTGTTCTTTGTGGCATGGAGTCGCAAGCTTGTATTATTCAGACGGCCTTGTCTTTAAAGCAAAAAGGCTTTGAAGTGGCAGTGGTTGCTGATGCGATTTCGGCAAGAAATCCACAAGAAAGCGAACGGGCCATTGCGCGCATGGAACAGCACAATGTGCAAATTGTTACTTTTGAAATGTTGGGTTTTGAATGGCTCGCTGGCTCAGACCATCCTCAATTTAAAGCCTTTAGTAAAGCCTACTTACGTTAATCTCACCTCAATACCAGTAAAGTTTCTTTACTGGTATTATTCTGATTATGCAAAAAGACAAACATCCCCTGAGCAACGATACCGAACGCAATAAAATGTTGGCTGAATTGGCATACCAATCCACCGATATGATTTCGCGTCACACACCCAATAAATGGTGTTTTATTGACGCATCTCCTGCGGTTGAAGCCTTATTGGGTTATACCTTGGATGAAATCATTGGTATCTCTGCTTATGACTTATACCATCCAGAAGACGTTAAAATCTTCAAAAAACGCTCAAAAAACGTCATTTACAAGCAAGGTATTTACACCCATACCTATCGGTTCTGGAGTAAGAAAGAACAAGCTTATATTTGGCTAGAAAGTACCAGTCGTACCATACGCGATGAAAGAACTGGACAGATCAAAGAAATTTTAGTGGTCTCGCGCGATATTAGCCACCGCATGATTATGGATGCGACCAACCAGCGCTTGGTGAGGGTGATGGAGAGCACCAATGATTTGGTGATTTTCTTAACGCCCAATCAAAAAGTCAAATACCTCAATGAGGCAGCCTGTAATACCTTGCAAACGGTTTACGCCAATGTGCATCAGCCTTTATTGGCCATCGAAGACATCATGCCAACATCGGATATTCAAATATTGGTGAACCATGCTTTTGCTTACGCTTTTAATAATGGATCATGGCTTGGGGAATTGAATTTATTGTCGACTCAAAGCCAAGAGCGCATTCCTGTTGAGATGGAAGTATTGTGCCATTTGTCTAGCTTACAAAAAGAAAAAAGCGTGGAGTATTATTCGATTGTGGCAAAAGACTTGCGAAGCAGTCGCCAAGTGGAAGAAGAGTTATTGCAATACAAAAACAGCATTGAACACGTGGAAAAACTCATTGCCATGGGGGAGATGGCATCGAGTTTGGCGCATGAGTTAAACCAGCCTTTGGCGGCCATTGTGAACTACGCCAAAGGGATTAGTCGGCGCATTGAAAAGCAAGACATGGACATTGAAGCCGTTCGTGAGCCTTTGGAAAAGATTACGCAAACGGCCTTACGTGCCGGTGGCATTATTCATCGCATCATGAATTTTACACGCAAGCAAAACACCAGTAATCTAGAGCCCATTGCCTTGTTGGCCGTGGTGCAAGAACTTTTGAATTTTTGCCGAAGCAAAGCCAAACAAAAAAATATTGCGCTTAATTTAATCAGTGCACCTGAGAATGTTTGGGTTTTGGCAGACAAAATTCAGTTAGAGCAAATTTTATTAAACTTATTAATGAACGCCATCGAAGCGTACCAAGACTTCAGCGAGAACAATAATCTGAGTATCAATATTCAAATCGGTTACAATAAGGGCGCTTTGCAAGTGATGATTCAAGATTTCGGGGTGGGATTGCCCGAAAATCAACAAGATATTTTTGATCGCTTTTACACCACCAAGCCTTTGGGGCTGGGAATGGGCTTGACCATTACCCGCTCATTGGTTGAATCTTTGGGTGGTGAGCTTTGGGCGAGCAGTGATGTTGAAAATGGCACTTGCTTTTACTTTACCTTACAACCAATTGATGTGAAATAAACCATGCCAGCACCCCTAAATTCATTTGTTCATATTGTTGATGACGATGTCGATGTTCGCGATTCATTGCAATGGTTATTGCAATCGGTGGACTTACAAAGCCTTTGTTATGAAAATGCACAAGTGTTTTTGGATACCTGTCCACAAGATGCTTGTGGTTGTATTTTGATGGATTTGCGCATGCCCGGCATCAGTGGTTTGGTGGCACAAAAACAACTGGCAGCGCACCACATTAATATGCCGCTGATCATGATTTCAGCCCACGGCAATATTGATATTGCGGTACAAGCATTGCAGCAAGGCGCCATTACATTTCTTGAAAAGCCGTTTGACGACCAAAAACTGATTGATTACATCAATCTGGCTTTGCAAAGTGACCAAGAGCAAAAAATTCAAGCCCAAGCCCTAAAGAGTTTAAAAGAATGTTACCAAAGCCTAACCAAACGTGAAAAACAAGTGTTTGGCCACATTACGCAAGGTTACTCGAATCAAGAAACAGCGGATTTATTGGGCGTGAATCGCAAAACAGTAGAAGGGCATCGGGCGAATTTGATTCAAAAAATGCAAGCCGAATCTTTAGCGCAATTGGTGCAATACGCATTGCAGTTGGGCGTTGTGTAATAGATTAAAGGAGGAGCTTTGTCGCATTAAGAAATCATATCTGCTATTCTTGAAATCATCCAATGTAAATAGGCACTTGATATGTGCATTGTACATCAATCATTTAAACGTTTGCATTGTCCAGTCGATGTTATTTTACTGTGCTTACGTTGGTATCTAGCTTACTCATTCAGCCTTCGAAATTTAGAAAAGATGATGCTCGAAAGAGGCATTATCGTTGACCACTCTACCTGTACCGTGACCTGGTTATGGTTTTATAATCATGAAAGGCCACATGCAGTCAGCGGCGTTAAACCACAGCTGATAGCTAATTAGTTCTACTGAAAACTCCTATTAAAAGTGGGAGGATTACCATAGTTGAATTCAAGTGTTATTAATAATTTGGAAGCTTGGATTAAATTAAATGATGAATTATCAGAGCTTACTGGTCAAACCACTTAATTATCAGAGTGGGAAAGAGATTATTCGTAGCTTACTCATACTTAATAGATAACAAAGCTTTTACCAAAGTTGGACAAGAACAATGGAACAATTACATTTAGATATTTTTCAAGATGAAAATGAAGAAGTTTGCAGATTATATTGGGAATTAGAAACAGAAGAACGATTTAAATATAAAGTGTCAGAAATTGCTAACATGATGGCTATAAAACCTATTCAAATTTCTAGTCTTATGAAAGAATCGTGCGTTGTATATTCAAATACAGTTTACTGTATTGAATGCGAACAACCGTATAAGTTATCTAACAGAACAGATTATAGTTCACATCATCGTTATCGAAATGCATGGAAATGTGAAGCTTGTATAAAGGATGAGCAGGATAATATTTTAAATATTCGGCAAAAACAAATTGATAATCTTATAGCGCGTACTCAAACAGGGCCTATTGTTCTGGTCAAGCAACCCCGCACACTTTTAGTTGAGAACTTTCAAATGTAAATGGGCTCATGCC
>JASLBZ010000224.1 GCA_030146285.1 Neisseriaceae bacterium
AAAACACAGCATTGCTCAAGTCACACTACCCAAGTTACGCGCAAGCCAGTAAAATGATTCACTTTATATTGAGCAGACAAAAGCCGTATACCATGCTGACATTTCAAGAAATTATATTTAAGTTACAAACCTATTGGGCACAACACGGTTGTGTGGTATTGCAACCATTTGATATGGAAGTTGGTGCAGGCACCAGCCACCCTGCTACGTGCTTACGCGCATTAGGCCCTGAGCCTTGGTTCGCAGCATACGTTCAACCTAGCCGTCGCCCTGCTGATGGCCGTTATGGCAAAAACCCCAACCGCTTACAACACTATTACCAATTCCAGGTTGCTTTAAAGCCTGCACCAGAAAACATCCAAGAATTGTACCTAGATTCTTTGCGTGAGCTGGGCATTTCTCCTTTGCTACACGATATTCGCTTTGTAGAAGATGACTGGGAAAACCCAACATTGGGCGCTTGGGGCTTAGGCTGGGAAGTTTGGTTAAATGGTATGGAAGTGACACAGTTCACTTACTTTCAACAAGTGGGCGGCATTGACTGCACACCTGTTCTGGGCGAAATCACTTACGGCATTGAACGCTTGGCAATGTATTTGCAAGGTGTAGAAAATGTTTATGATTTGGTTTGGGCCAAAACATTGGATGGCCAAACCATTACCTATGGCGATGTTTACCATCAAAATGAAGTAGAACAATCAACGTATAACTTTGAATACAGCGATGTTGAATGGCTATTAGAACAATTTAACCATTACGAAAAACAAGCGCAACGCTTGTTGGATATTGAAGATCAATCTTTGGTGCTGCCTGCTTATGAGTTGGTATTAAAAGCGGGTCACACCTTTAACTTATTGGATGCTCGTGGCGCGATTTCTGTGACCGAACGTGCAACGTATATTGGCCGTGTGCGCACATTGAGCCGCCAAGTGGCCAAAAAATTCGTTGCCTCTCGTGAAGCCTTGGGTTTTCCATTAATTAAAAACCCAGCCTAAGCCAAGATTGAAACCACGCCAAGCTCTGCCTTGGCGACACAATGAAAGACAACCATGAGCACCGATACGTTATTAATTGAATTGCGTACAGAAGAACTGCCTCCAAAAGCACTGAACAACTTAGGCAATAGCTTTGCAGATTCAATTGTTGAACAATTGAGCAAAGCACAATTCATCACAGGCGAACCTGATTACACTGTTTTTGCCTCACCACGCCGCCTGGCCGTACAAATTCGCCATATTTTGCCAGTACAAGCAGACCAAGATATTACCCGCAAGGGCCCATCAACAGCTGCAGGCATGAAAGATGGCGCACCCAGTAAAGCGCTTGAAGGCTTTGCTCGCTCTTGCAACACCACACTGGATAACCTGCAAATCATCCATGATGGTAAGCAAGATGTATATGCCTACCAATACACCCAAGCTGGCCAAGCGCTTGATGCAGTTATTGGCGACATTCTGGCACAAGCTGTTAAAAAATTACCAATCCCTAAAGTAATGCGCTGGGGCTCCAGCACCCACACATTTGTGCGCCCTGTTCATGGCTTGGTTATCATGCACGGCAATGCGCTAGTTAACAGCGAAGTATTGGGTTTACAAAGCCAAAACTTCACTTTGGGCCACCGTTTTTTAAGCGAAGGCAAGCTTGTTCTGAACCATGCCAACGATTATGAAAATCAAATGGAACAAGAAGGTAAAGTGATTGCCAACTTTGCCAAACGCAAAGCGATTGTCTTACAAGAACTGCAAGACAATGCTGCGGCTTTGCATGCCACAGTAGCCATGGACGAATCTTTGCTTGATGAAGTGACCGCTTTGGTTGAAATGCCTGCTGTACTTGAAGCTGGCTTTGAAGCTGGCTTTTTGGACGTACCGCAAGAATGCTTGATTTTGACCATGCAGCAAAATCAAAAATACTTCCCACTGCTTGATGCAAATGGCAAGTTAATGAACCGCTTCTTATTGGTATCAAACTTAAAAATTGATGATCCACAGCACATTATCCAAGGCAATGAACGCGTTCTTCGTGCTCGCCTGGCCGATGCTGAGTTTTTCTTTGAACAAGACAAGAAAAACACTTTAGAAAGCCGCTTACCCAAACTGTCACATGTTGTGTACCACAATAAAATTGGCTCACAAGAACAACGCATTGAACGCTTGGTGAAAATCAGCGAGTTTATTGCTGGAAAAATTGGCGCGGATGTAGCATTAAGCTCTCGTGCAGCCCAATTAGCAAAAGCCGATTTGGTGACAGACATGGTCAATGAATTCCCAGAGCTACAAGGCACCATGGGCAAATACTATGCATTACATGATGCTGAAAACAGTACGGTTGCACAAGCCATTGAAGAGCATTACATGCCACGCTTTGCTGGCGATGCATTGCCTCAAAGCGATGTGGCCACAGCAGTTGCCTTGGCCGATAAACTTGAAGCCATTATTGGCATTTGGGGCATTGGTTTAATCCCAACTGGCGACAAAGACCCTTATGCACTGCGCCGTGCTTCTTTGGGCGTGCTACGCATGTTAATGCAATACGATTTGGATTTATCTGAACTGCTAGACTTCACTGCCGCTTCTTTTGCCCAAGGTTTGTTAAATGACAAAACCAGCGCTGAAGTAGCCGATTTCATGCAAGCGCGTCTAGCCGTATTGTTAAGTCAAGATTTTGAGCAAGATGTGGTGGCAGCGGTATTGGCCAAGCGCCCACAAACCTTAAATGACTTAACAGCCAAATTAAAAGCGGTACAGCACTTTAAAACGCTTCCTGAAGCTTCGGCTTTGGCTGCTGCCAATAAACGCGTTCACAATTTACTGAAAAAAGCAGATACAAGCTTAGGTCAAGTTGATGAAAGCTTACTGGCGCAAGATGAAGAAAAAACGCTATTGGCCGCAATCAAAGCAGTAACGCCCAATATTCAGGCTGCCTTAAAAGACGAAAACTTCACCCAAGCATTAAGTGAATTGGCCGGCTTAAAAGCTAATGTCGATGCATTTTTTGATGGTGTGATGGTCATGGCTGATGATGCTGCCATCAAACAAAACCGTTTGAATTTGCTAAATCAACTATCAGAACTCTTTAATGCAGTGGCTGATATCTCTGTTTTAAGCTAATTCACTCAAAAGCACCTACCCAAAACAGCAGCCTTGCAAAAAGCTGCTGTTTTTTTATATCCCAATCAGAATAAATTCCCTCTTTCTCACGATGCCAGCGCATTTAGACCACAAAAAATGCCCTAAAATACACATCAAATCAGCCCCACAAGCCAAAAGCGATCGAGAATTAGCCTCTTCGCAATCAAAACCACTTATTGATTTCAAAATTTTTTGAATTTAATTCAAATAAAAATCAACATGATATTAAATTTACCATCCATTGAACTGACTTTAGGCTTGCAAGAGAAACGAAAATCCGTATAATACGAATCTCTCAAAGAGAACGGCGAATTAGCTCAGTCGGTTAGAGCAGAGGAATCATAATCCTTGTGTCCGGGGTTCGA
>JASLBZ010000004.1 GCA_030146285.1 Neisseriaceae bacterium
TCGAACTCTCACGCCTTGCGGCGCTGGAACCTAAATCCAGTGCGTCTACCAATTTCGCCACTTCCGCTTAGGTCAAATCACTGTCGTGATTTGAGAATGTGAATTATACGGGTTTTTTAACATTTGTGAAGTGTTTTTGTTAAAAAAAACCATCTATTTTGTTACTCTGTTGTTATTCAATGGTATTTAGTCGAATAGTTCTTGTTGTGGACTGCCTTGGCTCACGATAGCATGGGCTTCACTGTCACTGAAGATGACCTGAATGCTTTGTCCAAAGCGCAATTGAGAAGCATCTTTAATGATTTTTCCTTTTTGGTTTTTAACAATACTGTAGCCCCGACTCATGATTTCTTGAGGTGAGGTGGCTTGTAATAAAGTCTGCTGTTGTAGTAGTGCTTGTTTTTTTTGTTGCCAATGAAGTTGCCAACGTTGTTTTAAGCTGTCTTCTAAGGCATTTAATCTTGTTGATAACATATGGGTATTGGGTTTTAAATAACCCAATTGTAGTGTTTTTTGTTGCAATAATAGATGAGCCGTTGCCATGCGCTGTTCGATGGCTACTTGTTGCTTTTGTACCATGTTATTAAGCTGCAATCGTTGTTGATTGAGCTGTTCTTTTGGGTGTTTTAGTTTTTGGTTTAAATAGTCCAATTTTTGGCTGGCATTGAAATAGCGCTGTTGTATATTATTAGAAAGCTTGCTTTGTAGATGGGACAATTGTTGCAATAAATCGCCTTTGTTTGGGCTAACCAATTCTGAGGCAGCTGTGGGTGTGGGTGCACGTAAATCAGCAGCAAAATCAGCCAATGTGAAATCGGTTTCATGACCAATGGCACTGATAATGGGCAGCTGGGAGCTGGCAATGGCGCGCACAACCACTTCTTCATTAAATGACCACAAATCTTCAATGCTGCCACCACCACGGCCCACAATCAACACATCAGCTTGGCCGTGTTGATTAGCTGTTTGAATGGCTGAGGCAATTTGCTCTGCGCTGCCAGTGCCTTGAACCATGCAAGGATAAACAATAATATTAATGTTGCTCATGCGTCTGCGAAGTGTGGTAACCATGTCTCGCAATGCTGCTGCTGCAAGGCTGGTAACAATGCCTACCGTTTGAGGAAACTTAGGCAACGGTTTTTTGAGCTCAGGATTGAATAGGCCTTCAAGAGTGAGTTTGTTTTTCAATGCTTCATAGGCCTCAAATAAACGACCTAAGCCAGCTTGGCGCATTTGAGTGACTGTTATTTGGTATTCACCACGGGCTTCATAAATGCTGATTTTGCCAGTAAGTTCAACATTGTCGCCTTCACGCAATGGTATATTGAGACGTGATGCATGGCTTTTGAACATGGCGCATCGGATTTGAGCTTTGTCATCTTTTAATGAGAAGTAGTAATGGCCACTGGATGCTTTGGTTAAATTTGAAATTTCACCTGTAATCCACAAATCCACCAAATGGCTTTCTAAAAGGTTTTTGGCCAAAGCATTTAGTTGGGAAACAGCCAACGCTGCGGGGGTAAATAAATCAGACATGGGTTTATGGTGAATTTCAGTTAAAATAAGACAGCCATTATAGATAATTTTGAGGTGGCTTAGTAGTCAAACGGCTTGGCTATTGTGTTTGTCATACTTAAGGAGAACAAGGCTTGGAACAAAAAAATGGCTTACAACGAAAAATAGAGTCACATTGGTTGCAGCCCAAACTAATGATGAGCATGGTTTTGTGGCCTTTGGCTCGAATCTTTCATTCGTTGTCGTTTATTCGAATTAAGGCACATCAATATGGCTTGTGCAAACAAGAGAAATTGGCTGTTCCCGTTGTGATTGTGGGGAATATCCATGTGGGTGGTGTGGGAAAAACGCCGTTGGTATTGGCGTTGGTTGAGGAGTTGACAGCAAAAGGCATTAAGGTTGGTGTTATCAGTCGTGGTTATGGGCGACGCAACAAGAAAACATGTCTGGTACAAGATCATGGTTTGGCTGCCGATTTTGGTGATGAGCCTTTGTTGATTCACAGCCGAGCAGGTGTCCCGGTAGCAGTGGGTGTTAGCCGTGTTGAGGCCGCTAAATGCTTATTAAAAAGCCATGCTGTTGATGTGATTTTGGCTGACGATGGCATGCAGCATTACCATTTGCACCGTGATTTGGAAATTGCTGTTTTTCCTGCGCAAGACATGCGCAAAAAATTAGATGTTTTGCCCAATGGGCCGTTACGAGAATCATTAAAGCGACTGAAAAAAATTGATGCTTTGGTGGTGACTGGTATGAATAAGCCTTTGGCAAGCGAAGTGTTGGCAAAACAGTTTGATTTACAGCCTTCGGTATTTATTGCGCAGTCGCATTTAAATATTGGTTTGTTTTACCAATTAGGGCAGCCTGAAAACAAAGTGGATGCCAGTTTCTTTGCCAATAAGACCTGTGCTGCGGTTGCTGGAATTGGCCAGCCACAAAAATTTTTCAGAACATTGGAACAAGCAGGTGTGCGCATTGCAAGTAAAAAAGCCTTTGCTGATCACCATGATTATCTTGTGAATGACATGCCTACTGGGGTGGATGCTATCTTGGTGACA
Source organism: Neisseriaceae bacterium (assembly GCA_030146285.1). GTDB lineage: Bacteria > Pseudomonadota > Gammaproteobacteria > Burkholderiales > Neisseriaceae > JASLFS01. The sequence continues at coordinate 2,574 of JASLBZ010000004.1, forward strand.
GAAAAAGATGCCGTAAAATTGACAAGATTGGCATTAGAAAATGTATGGGTATTGCCAGTTAGTGCTACAATTAGTCCTAATTTGTCTCAATTTGTCATTGATAAATTGCATTTGTGCTAATAATTTTAATATAAAGAGAAGCTGTTATGAAACCTGCTCATTTAGATATTTTGGTTTGTCCTAATTGCAAAGGCGTATTGCGTTTCGATGCGACGCACAGTGAGTTGATTTGTGAACAAGACTATTTGGCTTTTCCGATTAAAGATGGCATTCCGATGATGTTGATTTCAGAAGCGCGTTCTTTAAATGATAAGGAAGAGGCATGAGTTCAGCATCCTTTGTGGTGTTAATTCCAGCACGCTTAGCTTCCACGCGGTTGCCAAATAAGGCTTTGGCTGACATTGGTGGCAAGCCGATGGTTGTGCGTGTTGCGGAACAAGCCCATAAAAGCAATGCCAGTAAAGTTGTGGTGGCAACAGACAGCAGCGAAATAGCATCTGTTTGCCAAGAATATGATATTGATGTTGTTATGACAGCAGCCAAACACACAAGTGGTACTGAACGATTGGCTGAGGCTGCTTTGTTATTGGGTTTGTCCAGTGATGAAATTGTGGTCAATGTGCAAGGTGATGAACCTTTGATTGCCCCTGATTTGATTAATCAAGTAGCAGAACATTTAGCAACCAATCCTGTTCTCATGGCAACAGTAGGGCATCCTATCCAAGATGCCGACGAGTTTAATAATCCCAATTGTGTCAAAGTGGTTTTGAACCATTCAAACGAAGCCATTTACTTCAGCCGTGCCCCCATTCCATTTCCACGCAACCAAATTGATGGTTTGCCTAAAAACATACCTGCTTTGCGGCACATCGGTATTTATGGTTACAGAGCTGGTTTTTTATCAGCTTACAGCCATATGGATGCCAGCCCATTAGAGGATATTGAAAGTTTAGAGCAATTGCGCGTGTTGTGGCATGGCTATAAAATTGGTGTCGAAATTACTGAAAATGCACCTTATGCAGGTGTCGATACGGAAGCGGATTTACTGCGCGTACGTGCATTTTTTGCAGCACAATAATTCTTAGTTTTTATACACATTGTTTTTCGTTGGAGAAAAGATGAAAATTTTACTATTGGGCGCACCAGGCGCAGGTAAAGGTACTCAAGCACAATTTTTAAAAGAAACTTTGGGCATCCCACAAATCTCGACAGGAGATATGTTGCGTGCTGCTGTTAAAGCAGGTACGCCATTGGGCCAAGAAGCAAAACAAATCATGGATGCAGGTGGTTTGGTGCGTGACGATATTATTATTGGTTTGGTGAAAGAACGCATTGCACAATCAGATTGCGTTAATGGTTTTTTATTCGATGGCTTTCCTCGTACTTTGGCTCAAGCAGAAGCCATGGTTGATGCTGGTGTGGCTTTGGACGCTGTGGTTGAAATTGATGTACCGGATGAAGCCATTGTAGAGCGCATGTCAGGTCGTCGTGTTCATTTGTCTTCTGGCCGAACTTACCATTTGGTTTACAATCCACCTAAAGTGGCTGGTAAAGATGATGAGACAGGTGAAGATTTAATTCAACGTGAAGATGATCACGAAGAAACCGTTAAAAAACGTTTGAATGTTTACCATGAACAAACAGAAGTATTGGTGGATTTTTATGGTAAATTAAGCCAAAAAAACAGTGGTCTACCTAAATACATAAAAGTAGATGGCACGCAGGCAGTGGAAAAGGTCAAAGCAGATATTTTGGCGGATTTAAAATAATCTTGTTTGATTAAGACTGCCACGGAAGTGGCAGTTTTTGCATCTACTTTATTAATATATTACATAATATTATTGGTTTTTAGATTCTAATTGATAAAAGGGAAATACATGAGAAAACTCACTACTATTAGCGTTGCTATTACAACAGCTTTAACCTTAAGTGCTTGCCAAAGTATGCCGCAAAATATGTCAGCAGACGAAATGGTGCGTTATGGTTATAAACGCTCACTATTGGTGGATAATCAATACAATTACGATGGCAAAATCAGCCTACAAGTTAATGAAAGCTCTATCGCTAAGCTTGCAACGATACATGATAATAATGAAAAAAAAGAAGCAAAGCGCCGCGAGTGTGAATACCAAGAATATGCATACATTGAAGGCGTAGGCTGCTCAAGTGATGCTGAAAGTGAAGCTGTTGATGCCGCCATAGCGAGTGATCCTAGCGATAAGAAAAGCAAACCCTATCAAATTATTGAAACTCGCACAGATGCCACTGAATCCATCAATGGTGACGCAATGGCTGCTGAAGACAGTGCGGGTGATACTTACGAAGAGCTGTATGGTAAAGGCTCTTACCTTACCAAAATATTTGCCAACCCAGTGGGGCAAGATTTTGCTAAAAAATCATATTTTAGCTTCAGTGGTGCTGTTGATTTACCAAAAGGCAAAGTGGAAATTGCCCCTGCTTTAAATGTTGAAGCAACAGGCATACGCTTTCAAAGCAATATGGCTGTTGCAATTGATGCGAAAAAAATGCAGTTAATCATAGCGCCAAATGCACTATCAGAAATTATCCTAACTTCGTATTTGAAGGATAAAGACGAAGACAACTACAAGCAAATGATTCAAGAGGCACATAATAAATATTTGTTATTGAGTGCACCAGAAGACATTCGTAAAAAAATCACAGACAGAGTGCCTGTTAAAACCTTGATTAAAGTGTTACCAGAAGCTTTAGATTTAGGCTATGCAGCCATCGATAAAGATGCATTTAAAGAGATTCCAATGGATGCATTTGGTCAGAAAAGTGGTGCGAGTCATCGCATTCGCATGACCATGACAGAAAAAGAAAGCATACAATTTAATCAAGTGTTTACACAGGAATTGGTTGCAGGCTTAGAGCGTGAAAAAGCTACCAATCATGATATCAATATTACACCAGAACATTATGAAGAATTTTTACAAATGCTAAAAGGCATTGTCAGCAGCGTACCATCGATGGCACAAATGATGTTCATGGGCGGTAATAGTAGCATGCCAGCAGTTTATAATGATGTTTACTTAGATGGCCGTGGCCGTATTGTGGCAATCCAACAAGTGATGCCTTTGGGTAAAAAAATCAACAATGTCTCTGCTTTGGATATTGTTGGTCAATATCGTTTAAGTCATTTTGGACGCCCAAGCTTTAAAGTGAACCCTAAAGCCAGTGAAACCTATGATCTGAGCTCGCATATAAAAGAAAGCCTTGATGGTCTTTTTGATGACAATATGGCAAGTGAAGAGGCAATAAGTCTTTGTGAGGGAGATAATGAGTGCATCGACATGATGGCTGATGCTGTCGCAGCAGAAGAAACCACTTATTAAACCAAGAGCTCGT
>JASLBZ010000007.1 GCA_030146285.1 Neisseriaceae bacterium
TGATGCTTTATCTTCTGAGCAGGCACCAAGCAGCGCACTTATGGCTAAAATGGCAACGACATTGCGGATGTTTTTTTTATTCATTGTTTCTCCATATTGGTTTTGTATTGACTTGTAAAAAGAGTGTATTTTAAATTGTTAAAAATGGCTAATCTTTTTTAATAAATGGCTAAGTTATTCAATATAAATGATAATATATTAATGTTTGTCATATTCGTCAGTGCCCTGAAAAGTCTTTATAATAAAAAACCATTCTTTTGATAATTTGAGTACCCTTATGATTATTCGGCCGAGAAAAAGATTGAGTGTGATGCTAATCTTGCAAGGCTCAATGTTTTTTAAATTGTGGAAACCGTTATTGGGTTTGTTCGTTTTTTCATCGTTGATTTACTTTTACCATCGTTTGTTTAACTCTTATGATATTAGGTTAAATACATCTGTCTTTACTTTGCTGGGCATCGCATTGGCTATTTTCTTGGGATTTTGTAATAGCGCAGCCTATGAGCGATTCTGGGAAGGGCGCAAGTTGTGGGGGCACTATTTGGTGGTCTCACGCTCTTTAAGCAGGACGTTATTAAGTGCATCTCAAGACAACCCTGAGTTTCAACAAGCCGTCAAAGAGCGCGCTATTTTGTTGATTGTGGCTTTTGGTTATGCTTTAAAACATCAGCTAAGAGGCAGTAATGCTGACTTTGATTTAAAGCGTTTGTTACCACATGATATTTACACCTTGGTTGATGGAAAGCCTTATGTAGCCTTGAATATTCAGAATTACTTAGGCACGTGGCTACAAAAGCAATACAAACAAGGTTTTATTGATGGTTTTCAGTGGAAATCATTGGATGAAAATCTAAATGAATTAAATGGTATTCAAGCTGGCTGTGAACGAATCAGCAATACGCCGATTCCTTTTTCGTATTTTGTGTTATTAGAACGCACCGTTTACTGGTACTGCTTCTTATTGCCTTTAGGACTTGTTAATGCAATCGGCTGGGTAACGCCTGTGATGGTCACCTTTGTGGGGTATACTTTTATGGGCTTAACTGCGATTGTGGATGAAATCAGTGATCCGTTTGGACAAGATGAAAACGACTTGGCACTGACACAAATTTGCAATACCAATGAGCAGCAACTGCGTCAACTAGCACAATTGCCACGAGCTGATTATGCGGTTGAGGTGACGCCGCGTTATGTGGTTCGATAAAGGAAGTTTATGTCAAAACTGATTCAAGCATTGCCAGCAGGTCCTTTGGATATTGTGGGCGATGTCCATGGAGAGTGGTCTGCTTTAGAGGCTTTGTTAAGCCATTTGGGCTATGCCAAAAATGGCTCTCATCCACAAGGCCGGCATTTGGTATTTGTGGGGGATTTGTGTGATCGAGGCCCAGATTCACCTAAGATTCTAACTTGGTTAAAACAAGCGATGGTTTCAGGCAATGTGTTTGCGATTTTGGGTAATCATGAGATGAATCTGCTTTTGAATGTGCCCAAAGATGGCTCAGGTTGGTTTTTCCCTTGCCGAGAGCCTTATGATGAAAAGTTGTATGCACCTTGGGAAAAGAGCTTTGCAAAAGAGGAGCAAGAAGCCATTCGTGAACAGTTATTGGCATGGCCTGTGATTTTGGAGCGTGATGATATTCGGATTGTGCATGCAGCCTGGACGGATGAAGCCGTCGCTGAATTACGAAAGCAGCCTGAAAACAGTAAATTGTTAGACGTGTTTGAACAATACCAAGTGGTGTTTAAAAAAGCAGCAAGTCTCGAAAATTGGTATGCTGATTATTTGCATGAAAAAGAGCATTACAAAGAATGCTTATTGGACTGTGATTCGCAGATGCCGTTGTTAACCAGTATTGGATTGTATGAAAGCATGCATAGCCGTTTTAATCCCATTACTGCACTGACCACAGGCATTGAAGCACCCGTAGGTGAAACATTTTACAGCGGCGGCCGCTGGCGTTTTGCTGCCAGATTGCCTTGGTGGCAAGAATACCAAGATGATGTGCCCGTTGTATTTGGACATTATTGGCGTGCTTGGAAAACCTTCAATGAAGGAGAGAAACCCATGCGAAGAAGTCTGTTCAGCGAAGCAGGAAATCAGTGGCTTGGCCTGCAAGGAAATGCGTTTTGTATTGATTTTTCTGTGGGTGCACGTTGGCGTGATCGGCGCAATGGTATCAGTGAAAATGAGTCGGCTTACCATCTGGTGGCCTTGCGTTGGCCTGAAAAAACCTTGATGTTTGATGATGGCCGTGAGGAAGTGACTTGTGGTTTTGGTATAAAAAAGACAAACTAAAGCAATATTGGATTTTTTTTGATTTTGATGAAAAAGTATATAATGCCCTGTATCTGTTGTAGATTGGGCATGTAAACGCCAAGTAATCGGCTAAATACAGAAAAAAAAGGCGATGGCACTTGATAAGTCTTTCAGTTAGCTTTAAAATCTCCGGTTTACAGAATTTATCTAATATTTTAGGAGACATCCATGGCAAATAGCGCACAAGCTCGTAAGCGCGCACGTCAGGCGCTAAAACAACGCGCCCATAACGCTAGTTTGCGTACCGCATTCCGTACTGCAGTAAAAAAAGTTCTTAAAGCCGTTGAAGCGGGTGATAAAGCTGCTGCACAAGAGATTTTGCGTGAGTCAACTCGTGTTATGGATCGTATTGCTGATAAAGGCGTGTTCCACAAGAACAAAGCTGCTCGTCATAAGAGCCGTCTATCAGCTCGTGTAAAAGCTATGGCTTAATTACACAAGACTGACAATCAAAAAGCCCCGTTCTTCGGGGCTTTTTTACGTCAAGCGAATACATTGGCAATAAAGAGGAATAAGCAGTGAAGAATGAAATAATGTACAAAGAGCGATTTACAGAAGAAGAAGCGGTCGGTTGGGATGCTTTAGAGACACATATTCAAAAAACCTATCCTGAGCAAGTGCCGCAGCTTTTTGGTAATGAAGTGCCTTATGTGTTAGGTGGTGGCAGCCCTTTAGATGGTATTAGTGTGTATGAGCAAGCCGATCAT
>JASLBZ010000045.1 GCA_030146285.1 Neisseriaceae bacterium
CCATTTGTTATTTAAGATTAAGTAATGTCAAATAATTATGCCAATTGTGTTTTGTATTCTCCAATCATTTGTTAATATTCGTTAAGCCGATAAGGGTTTGGATTGTTTTGTGGCTTTTACAAGATTAAACAAGGAAAAATACGATGACAGAGTTAAAGAAAAACAGTCTGGCTTCGCATATCATTTGGGCATGCATTGCAGTCATTGGTGCATTTGCTTTGGGGTATGTCGCCGTCAGTGCCAAAGGGGAGTCAATCAATGCCATGTGGATTGTGATTGCCTCCATCTGTGTATACGTTATTGGTTACCGTTATTACAGCCAATTTATTGCCAATAAAGTATTGCAACTGGATGCCACACGCATGACGCCGGCGTTTCGACACAACGATGGCTTGGATTATGTTCCCACCAATAAATCCATTTTATTTGGACACCATTTTGCAGCCATTGCAGGAGCTGGCCCCTTGGTTGGACCTGTTTTGGCCGCACAAATGGGCTATTTGCCGGGCATGCTCTGGATTCTGGCTGGTGTTATTTTTGCCGGTGCCGTTCAGGATTTTCTGGTGTTGTTTGTTTCAACCCGACGCGATGGTCGCTCCTTGGGAGAGCTGATTAAAGAGGAAATGGGCACCATTCCTGGCATTATCGCCTTGGTTGCATGCTTTATGATTATGGTGATTATTTTGGCCGTACTGGCTATGATCGTGGTAAAAGCCTTAACCCACAGTCCTTGGGGCACTTTTACCGTTGCCTTTACCGTGCCATTGGCCATTTTTATGGGCGTGTATTTGCGTTACATTCGCCCAGGTCGTATTTTAGAAATTTCGGTGATTGGTTTTGTGTTGTTGATTGCGGGCATTGTTTTGGGTGGTGAAGTGGCCGCGAGTGAGACATGGCGTGTGTATTTTAATCTGGATGGCGTTACTTTAACTTGGATTTTAATTGGTTATGGCTTCGTGGCAGCAGTTTTGCCTGTCTGGCTTTTATTGGCACCACGAGATTATTTGTCAACCTTTTTGAAAATCGGTGCCATTGGTGCCTTGGCCATTGGTATTTTGATTGTAATGCCAGAGATGAAGATGCCAGCTTTGACCAAGTTTGTTGATGGTACTGGTCCTGTTTGGTCTGGTAATTTGTTTCCATTTTTATTCATCACCATTGCTTGTGGTGCAGTATCGGGTTTTCATGCTTTGATTTCATCGGGCACAACGCCCAAAATGCTGGCCAATGAAAAAGATGCTCGTATCATCGGTTATGGTGGCATGTTAATGGAATCTTTTGTTGCCATTATGGCTTTGGTTGCTGCATCGGTTATTGATCCTGGTGTGTACTTTGCTATGAACAGTCCAATGAACTTTTTAAACCCAACGGGCATGGCCGATACGGCTTTGGCTGCTTCACAAACTGTTTCAAACTTGGGTTTCTTGGTGACACCAGATACCTTGCACCAAATAGCCAAAGAAGTGGGAGAGGAAAGCATTATTTCTCGTGCAGGTGGCGCACCAACATTGGCAGTAGGCATGGCATATATTTTACACAATGCTTTGTCTGATCTTGCTTCTATGTCATTTTGGTACCATTTTGCGATTTTGTTTGAAGCCTTGTTTATTCTAACCGCAGTGGATGCGGGCACCCGATCAGCCCGTTTTATGTTGCAAGATTTATTGGGTTTGTTTAGTCCTAAATTGCAAAAAACCGACTCTTTGCCTGCCAACTTGTTTGCAACAGCTTTGGTGGTGTTTGCTTGGGGTTATTTTTTATACCAAGGCGTGGTTGATCCATTGGGTGGCATCAATACCTTATGGCCATTGTTCGGTATCGCGAACCAAATGTTAGCTGCCATTGCATTGATGTTGTGTGCTGTGGTGTTAATCAAAATGAAGCGCGAGAAATATGCCTGGGTTGCTATTTTACCAGCGTGCTTCTTATTGGTTTGTACCTTGTATGCGGGTTTCTTAAAGGTATTCGACAGCAAAATTGGCTTCTTTGCGATTGCCAATAATTTAAAAGCCAAATTTATTGACCAACCTTTTGTTGCTCAAGGTGCTTTTAAGACCATTGAACAAGTAGAGCAGGTGATGTTCAACAACCGTTTAGATGGCGTTTTAACTGCATTTTTCATGGTGGTTGTCGTGATTCTTTTGGTGTACAGCGTCAAAACGGCCAAAGTAGCTTTGAAGTCAAAAGTACCTTGTTCTGCTGAGTTGCCTTATGAGCCATTGCCAGAAAATGCAGCCCAAATATTAAAAACCGGTGGTCATTAATTGTTTCTGGTGTTAAGTTGATTTTATTCAGGCTGCCTGTTGTGTGAGGCAGCCCGAAACAAGGAGAAGATTATGTTTGATAATATTGCCAAAGCAGGCAAGTATTTAGGACAGGTTGCCAGATTGATGGTTGGTGTTCCTGATTACGATAATTATGTACAGCACATGCGCTTGAACCATCCAGAAGATGAGCCCATGTCTTATGAGGATTTTTTCCGTGAGCGCCAAGATGCTCGTTATGGCGGTAAAGGTGGTTTTCGTTGTTGTTAGAAATTTTATTTTGATTGCAAAACTTGTTAAAAGAGTCAGCCCATGATGTCACATGAATCTTCTGTACTGCCAGTCACGATTTTAACTGGTTTTTTAGGTGCCGGAAAAACCACGCTCATTAACCAATTGCTTAAGCAAGCGGACAATGAGCGCATTGCCATTGTTGAGAATGAATTTGGTGCCGTGAATATTGATGGACAATTGCTAAGTGGCAGCAATGCGGTTGAAGTTGTTGAGCTCAGTAATGGCTGTGTGTGTTGCAGTGTTCGAGGTGAGCTAACCGAGGCGTTGCAAGAGCTGCTTCGTAAGCGAGACAGTGGTGAGCTACAAATCGATCGTCTGATTTTAGAAACCACTGGCCTGGCAGACCCGGCACCGATTATTCAAACTTTTTTTGTCGATGAAACCATACGCGAACGCATTGTCTTGGATGCGGTTGTGTGCTTGGTGGATGCAGAGCACATCTTAAAACAATTGGATGAACATCGTGTTGCGGCTTCGCAAATCGGTTTTGCTGATTGCTTGATTGTGGGCAAAAGTGACCGTGTATCAGAGTCCGAATTAAGTGATGTCGTAACACGATTGCGAGCCATTAATAATCGCTCGCAAGTGTTACAAGTCAATTTTGGACAAGTTCCGAAACACCATTGGATTGGGATTCATGCGTTTGAGTTAAGCGATGCTTTGGCCATCAATCAAGGCTATCATTTACTCAGTGAGACCAATGAGCCTGTATTAAAGCCATTGCTTCAGCGAAGTACACCATCAAAGTCATGGGATGACAGCATTCAAGCCGTTGCTTTTGAAGCGCCTGATTTGGACATTAAAAAAATCGGTGGATTCATGGAGGAGACGATTGCGTTACATGGCAATGATATGTTGCGCTACAAAGGTGTGTTGTCCATAGCAGATCAAAACCAACGCTTGATTGTACAAGGCATTCATAAAGTGGTTGGTTTCGATTATGGCAGCGAGTGGCTAAGCACCGAATCAAGACAATCTTTATTGGTGATTATCGGTCGTGATTTGCCATGGCAAGCATTAAAAGAGCAGTTTTTGGCTTGTGTTGCGTAATGGGTGTCAAAAAAACAGGCAGCTTTAGCTGCCTGTTTTTCATTGTAGGTTGTTTAGCGTTTTTCTTGTTTGTAAATCCAATAAATCGCAACCACAAAGAATAAGATGGTCGGTAAGGTTGCCGCCACAATCGGTGGGATGCCATACAGTTGGCTGGTGAAGCCGAATAAACGATTGGCAAAATGAAAGCCAATGCCCAAGGCTACACCACCAAATAATTTCAAGCCCATATTGCCATGACGTCTTTGTTGCGGCGTGAAAGCCAAAGCAATCAATGCCATGGATATTGCGGCAAAAGGATAGAAAACTTTGCGCCACCATGCCAATAAATAGCGCTGGGTCTGTTGGTGGCTTTCTTTAAGATATTGAATGTATTGATTCAAATCGGTAATTGACATTTGTTCTGGGTCGACCAACAAAACATTCAATAGATTCTTGTCAATATTCAAATCCCAAATATCTTGGGCTTGGGCTTGAACAACAGTTTTGTTTTCCAATATTTGTGTGCTGTGTACATTGTTAATGTGCCATTTGTTGTCGGCTGTGGACGTGGCAGATTCAATGTGCGTGGTTTTATCAATCTGATCTAGGTTGCTTTTGTTGTAAACCGTAATGTTCTGCAGGGTGCCATCGGGCAGCATCTCTTGGATATTGATAAATTTATTGCCATCTTTCATCCAAATGCCACTGTAATGGCTGGCGCTGATGGTATCTTGCATGGCATTAACACGCATGCGTTCGGCCTTGGTTTCTGCAAATGGTACCAACCATTCGCCCAAAACCAAGGTCAAAATCGAGCAGACACCGCCAAAACCCAACAACCATCCGATGATGCGTTTGGTTGAAATACCACTGGATTTGATGACTGTGTATTCACTGTTGCTTGACAACTGCGATAGGGCAATCAAGCAGCCGATTAACACAGCCAATGGCATGAGTTCATAAGCATGACTGGGTACTTGCATTAGCACATATTGCATCATGGTGGCAAAGTCATATTGGCCTTTGCCGACTTTGCCTGATTCGTTCAAAACATCAAAAAAAGCATAAAGGCTTAAAAAAGCAAATAAGCTATACAATGAAAAAACGGCAAGTTGTTTAACCACATAACGGGCAAGTAACATTATTTTTTACCCCTTCCAAACAAGGCCGTTCGTAAACTGGACCAAAACCCAGAACTAGGCTCAACCCGCATGCGAATTAAAATGATGGCCAAAAAGAACATTAAAAGGTGCATGGGGAAAAAGCCGGTGGCAAAAGAAATTTTGCCCGCTTGTACGGCATCGCGTAAAAAGGTTAAACCATTTTGATATGCCAAGAACAAGGCAACAGCAAACAAAGCATTGTAGGTATGACCCGTGCGAGGATTAAAGTAAGACAAAGGAATGGCCAGTAAACTTAAAATCAATACTGACAAAGGCATAGACAAACGCCACATGAGTTCAGCTTTGAGTTCAGGCTGCGTACTGTTAAGCAGTGTTTGGGTGGATGCAAAGCGGCGGTTACTTAGTGGGTCAACAATTTCAGCTGTGGTACTGATAATCAGCTCCAAGCTTTCAAAAGTAGCCACTTTGTAATTGGCTTGGCCAGGAATGCCCTGGTAGCGATGACCATCTTCTAGGCGCAACATGCGTTTTTTGTCATCCAAATAAACACGGCCTTGCTTGGCCAGAATCACGCTTTTACTGCCATCTTGGTTTTTTTCTTGGATAAATAGATTTTTTGCAACGCCCGTATTGGCATCATATTCATTGACAAAATACACCCGTTTGTCACGGCCAATTTCTTGGAAGACGCCAGCTTGAATCATCGACATGTCTTGTTTTTTCTTCAAGACTTCAGCGTATTCTTGGCTGCGCAGCTCAGCCCATGGCATCAGCACAGTCGACATCAAGCCAATCAAGATGGCAAAAGGCAAACTGTAGGTTAAAACAGGCGCAATCCAGCTTTTTAAAGACAGGCCACAAGAGAGCCAAACGGACATTTCGCTGTCACGCCAATAACGAGTCAAAACGGTTAAAACACTGATAAAACAAGTCAGAATTAACAGTAGGGGTGTGAGACCTAAGGTCCAGAATCCAGCCAAGGCGGCTACGGCATCAATGGCAACACGGCCATTGGCCGCGCGACCCAGTAAGTTGATCACTTGGGTCGAGATTAAAATGGCTAAGAGCACTACAAACACACCAATGGCGGTTAAAGATGTCTCTTTAATGAATTTACTTTTGTATATCATGCAAGTAGGCTTTTTTTAGATAATCAAAATCGGCATGAGTGCAGAAATTTATCTGTCTATAGAGAGGTTATTATTAAAGGCAAAGCATTTTATGGCTTGAAATATGTCAATATGCCTTCAATTAATCCATGTTAAGTCGTCATTGTATCTGATTCACGCTATTAACATAAGCGAAAAATCAGTAAGTGTCCCATTTATCCAGTTGCACAATATTGTTTATCGCAGTTTAATACCAACTGTTTAATGAATATCCTCTAAAAATCGGGAGAGTCACGTGAAATTTAGTCTGAATACCCAAGCATTGCCATTGGCAAAGAACACTGCAACCGTTTTGTTCGCATCCGATTCAATCGATACCAAGCAGTTATCTGAATTGGGTGCAGAAGGCGCTCATTTGGTTTCTGAAATCACTGCTGAGTTACTCAGCGCTGAAAAAGCTGCCTTTAAAGGTGTCTTCATTGCCAAAGATGGCATTCATGCTGTTGCCAGTGCATTTGTTCCTGGCGCAAGTGATTTGGATGCTTGGTTAAAAGCCAGTAAGGCGCCTGTGGCTTGGGCTGTTGAGCAAAAGACTAAAACTTTGGTGATTGACCTTCGTTTTTTAAATACTGAAGATGCTCAAACAGCCATGCAAGCTGTGGTTCGTATTGTTAGTCATTTGAACTACCGTTGTGACCAACTTAAAGCCTCACCTGAAGCCGTTATTACTGAAGATGTGGTTTTTGTCACCGAATTGGACTTACAAGCTGAGCTTGATTTTGTTGTTGCAACAGCAAAAGCCATTGATTTTGCCAAAAATTTAGGTGACATGCCTGCGAACTTGTGCACGCCAACATATTTGGCTCATTTTGCCAAAGAACAAGCAGAAGCTTTGGGCGCAACAGCCACTTTACATGATGGCAAAGCCATTCAAGAATTGGGCATGGGTTCATTTTGGTCTGTTGCCAAAGGCAGTGTTGAAGAGCCATATTTTATTGAATTGCAATACAATGGCGCAGCTGATGTCAATGAAAAGCCGATTGTTTTGGTTGGTAAAGGCATTACATTTGACAGTGGTGGTATTTCATTAAAACCAGGTCCTGGCATGGATGAAATGAAATACGATATGTGTGGTTCTGCCACGGTATTGGCAAGCTTCATGGCTGCATGTGAATTAAAGCTGCCTATTAACTTAGTGGCTTTGGTGCCTGCTTGTGAAAACATGCCAGCTGGCAATGCCAATAAACCAGGTGATGTGGTCACCAGCTTAAAAGGCTTAACCATCGAAATTTTGAACACGGATGCAGAAGGTCGTTTGGTTTTGTGTGATGCTTTAACCTATGCTGAACGTTTTAACCCTAAAGCTGTAATTGACTTTGCAACCTTAACAGGTGCTTGTATTATTGCCTTAGGCCATGTGGGCAGTGGTTTGATGGCGAACAATCAAGACTTGGCAGAGCAAATTTTGGCGGCATCCAAACAAAGCGCTGACAAAGTTTGGCAATTGCCACTTTGGGATGAATACCAAGACCAATTAAAGAGCAATTTTGCTGATTTGGCCAATATTGGCGGTCGCCCAGCAGGTACGATAACCGCAGGTGCATTCTTGTCGCGTTTTGCTGAAAACTATGATTGGGCACACGTGGATATCGCCGGTACAGCTTGGTCAAGCGCAGACAAAACCGCTTCAGGTCGCCCGGTTGCGATGCTAATGCAATACTTACGCAATGCTGCCCAATAACTTGAGAACACAATGAGCCAAGCAACTTTTTATACCCATATCAATCGTCCATTGCAGTTTGCATGCTCTTTGGTGAAAACCATCGTTAAACGCGAGCAAAAAGTATTGGTTTGGGTAGAACATCAGGAAACCTTGGCCATTTTGGATCAAATGTTGTGGACGTTTGAGGTTGATTCATTTTTGGCACATGATGTTTGGCGTACAGATGAAGCCTTGCCGATGACATCTGATATTATTTTGGCAACTGGGTCAAAATTGCCAAGCCAAGCTTTGCCCATTGTTTTGAATTTAAGCAGCCAATATTGGCATTCTCATGCAGATGTCAACCGGGTCTTGGAGCTAATTGGTGCTGAAGAGTCAGAGCTGTCTTTGGCAAGAGAACGTTTTCGCCAATACAAACATGCAGACTTTGAGATTGAACACCACAATATGGCACATTACTAAGATTCATTATTGGAGTCATCTGCGAAATAAGATGCGATGAAACTGGCCAGAATGAATAAGCACTTGATCAAAAGCGAACCTATTTTTAGGTTCGCTTTTTTTATGATGTAAAGATTTGCTAGTCAGATGGACATTCAGGATATTCTATACTAAATTTTAAGGTAATATATTGATAATCCATGACTTTGCAAGGAGTATTTCAATGGTGTTTATAAAACAAAACAACATGCCTGAGAATATTGATACTCATCGTCGAGGAACTCTGAAAACATGGATCAGTACTGTTGCTGCCGTGACTTTATGGGGCCAAACTGCAAGGGTACAGGCCGCAGCTGGTATAGGTTCATCATCTTCTAATACAAAGGCATATCCTGTGATTTTAAAATCAGACAAGACACCGATTGTAGCAATGAGCGCATGGCAGCTTTCTGCCATGATTCACAACAAAGAAGTTTCATGCTTGGAAGTCATGCAAGCATACCTTGAACAAATAGAGCGTGTTAATCCCCATGTGAATGCAATAGTAGCGTTGCAATCAAAAGAATGGTGTTTAGCGGAAGCAAAGAAAAAAGATGCAGAATTAGCCTCAGGTAAGGATTATGGTTGGATGCATGGTTTTCCATTTGCAGTCAAAGATTTGGCAGATACGGCTGGTATTGCCAGTACATCAGGTTCGTTGCTTTTCAAAAATTATATTCCCAAACTTGATGATCCGATTGTTGCACGCATGCGCGCAGCAGGTGCCATTATTTTGGGAAAAACGAATGTACCAGAATTTGGTTTGGGCTCAAATACCTACAATCGTGTTTATGGCATTACCAGTAACCCTTACGATCAAAGCCGCTCCACAGGTGGCAGCAGTGGTGGCGCAGCTTGTGCCTTGGCATTAAGAATGCTGCCTGTAGCAGATGGCAGTGATTTTATGGGCTCATTAAGAAACCCAGCAGGTTGGTGTAATGTGTTTGGATTTAGGCCCAGTATCGGACTGGTACCGAAAAAAGCTCCCGATGAATTTACTAATCAATTGGCAACTCAAGGTCCCATGGGGCGTTCGATTGCTGATGTGGCACTGTTATTGGGAACGCAGGCTGGTTACAGTCCACGAGTACCATTGTCCTTGTCTGATGATGATAATTTGAAAACCTTAAACCCGAGTAATGTTCGCAGTCGACTGCACAGTAACCAAAAAGGAAAAAACCTAGCATGGCTAGGGGATTGGGATGGGTATTTGCCCATGGAGCCCGATGTTTTGCCCACATGTGAAAAAGCCTTGGATGCCATTCGCAAGATGGGTGTTCAAGTGCATCATATTCCACCACCGATAGATGGTGAAACACTGTGGGAAAAAGCGTGGTTACCACACCGATATTATGCTGCCCTCAGTGGTAAAGCCATTTTTGATCATTCTCAATCCGCCAGTTTATTAAAACCAGAAGCCATATTCGAATATGAAGGTGGCTTGAAATTAACAGCCGCTCAATTCTCTGAGGCCAGCACCCTTAGAACACACTGGTTTCAAATTGTGCAGACTTTGTTTGAAACCTATGATTATCTAGCGGTACCCACAGCACAAGTATTTCCATTTGATAAGAACATACATTGGCCTAAACAAATTGGCAACACCACCATGAGCACATATAACCGGTGGATGGAAGTGGTTACGCCATGGACATTGTCTGGTAGTCCTGTGGTGGCGATGCCAGCAGGTTTTAATGCAGAGTTGTTGCCCATAGGCATACAAGTGATTGGTAAGCCTCGTTCGGATTTTGAACTATTGCAGTTTGCTTATGCTTATGAGATGGTAACCAATATTGTTGAGGCCAACCCACCACCGTTGGCATTTGGGCAATCATCTTGAATCTGAATTGCATTGTTTTCAAAAGAGTCTTTTTGGTAAGCTTTGTGAACAGTGCTTTTTATTGTCTTCGTTGTTTATAAACCGCCATCTATCAGTATAATGCTTTATTCGTATTCTTATGTATTGATGAATGGGGGATTCATGCGCACCTTAAAACACTATTGGATTAATGTTTTTACGACAGAACAAGATCAGGGTAATCCGTTGCCCGTATTTGTATTGGATGCGCCATTAAGCGATCGCAGTATGCAGGCCATTGCCCAAATGATGAATCAATCAGAAACGGTATTTATTCACGGCTTGGATTTTGAAAGACCTATGATCCGCTTGTTCACACCTGCACAAGAATTGCCTTTTGCCGGTCATCCAATTGTGGGTGCACTTGCTGTCTTAAAAACCATTTTTCCAAATCGACAATTTGCTGAAGTTGAAGTGCCAGCAGGTCATGTGGCCATTAAAATAGATGAGCAAACCAATATTGTTTGGCTCAAAACCCCAAGGGCTCCGGAAATTCGAGCCAGCACTTTGGATCAAGAATTGAGCAGTCAATTGTTGGGCGTACCCATGGATAAAATTGCTTCTTTGCCGATCTGGGTGAATGTGGGCAGTGAGCAATTGTTGGTTGAGTTAACCGACTTTGCTTCAGTGGATGCGATACAAATGAATGCAGATGTGATGCGTGAACATGCATCTTTGTATCCTGGACGGGAAATAACCTATGTTTGGGCGCGTGAAGGTGATGAAGTCTACGTTCGATTCATGTATTTACAAAATGGAGCGGTTTTGGAAGATCCAGGGACAGGTTCAGCATGTGCCAATTTAGGTGGGCTACAAGTTGCACAAGGTCTTCATGATTTTAGCTGGCGTTTACGTCAAGGGTGCTTGCTTGGGCGTGAGAACATTTTGTTTTTAAACGTTACTTCGGACAATGAAATTTGGATCGGTGGACAAAACCGACTCATGGGCGAAGGTGTTTTGTATTGGTCTGAGAATCAATCCCATTTAAGTTGTTAATAGTTATCATTAATTTGCCACAAAGATATGTAAAGCACATAGCCAAATCAAATCTATTTGGCTATGATTCAATTTGTTAAATTTTGTTATTAAAAGGATATTGCCATGCAAGGGAATCCAGAAGTTATTGCGTATATGAATCAATTGTTAGCGGGTGAATTATCAGCTCGCGATCAGTACTTCATTCACTCTCGCATGTTTGCTGAATGGGGTTATAACAAACTGTTTGAACGCATTGACCATGAGATGGCAGATGAAACAGGCCATGCCAGTGATTTTATTACTCGTATTTTAATGCTAGGCGGAAAACCAGTTAGCTGTCCTTCAGCTGTGAACATTGGTACTGATGTGCCTTCTATGTTGAAAAATGATTTGGCAGTTGAGTTTGAGGTGCGTGAAAACTTAAAACAAGGCATTGCTTTGTGTGAAAAGCATTTTGACTTTGTAAGTCGTGACTTATTGGTTGCACAGTTAAAAGATACAGAAGAAGACCATGCACATTGGTTAGAACAACAATTGTATTTGATTGATGCCATGGGCTTACCAAACTATTTACAAAGCCAAATGTAAGGGAGCGTAATCATGAAGGGTGATCGTTTGGTATTACAAGCTTTAAATAAAAATCTAAGCATTTATTTAACAAGCATTAACCAATATTTTTTGCATGCGCGCATTCATAAAAACTGGGGCTTTGAGGCATTGGGTAAGAAGGTTTACCATCAGTCTATTGATGACATGAAAAGTGCAGACAAAATCATTGAACGCATTTTGTTGTTAGATGGCTTACCAAACTTACAAGATTTGGGAAAATTGTTGATTGGTGAAAATGCCATTGAAGCACTTGAGTGCGATGCACGCCTTGAAAAAAGCAAACACCAAGCCTTAATTGACGCCATCGTTTGTGCTGAAGAGCATCGCGATTATGTGACTCGTGATTTATTGCAAGCATTAAAAGATGAAAATGAAGAGTATGAAGATTGGTTAGATACTCAGCTAGAGTTGATTGCGGCAGTGGGTGAGAAAAATTACTTACAAAGTGCAGTTGAAAATTTGGGTTAAGTGATGGTTAAAAAAAAGACATGATTTGATCATGTCTTTTTTTGTATTGTTCTTTATTTACTAGGGGTAGTCGTGATGCTTTGCACGCTGTTTTCTTGATTGATACCCAAATAAGAAGATGCGATATCTGCACAGCAACCACAACAAGTTGCCACGCCAAGTTGCGACTGTAAGTCAGTCAAGCTGCTTACGCTACCTGAAGCAATTGTCTCTTTAATTTGACGTTCAGTAATGGCATTACAGATGCAAACGTACATAACGATTCCTTGTTGTTGTGCTCTCAATTAATGAGAATAGTTATTATTCAGCTATATTAAATCCAATTCCAAAAAAAAGCAAGCCCCTTATATGTAAAACATTTCTTTAAAAACAACCATATGATGTTGTTCTGTTGGCTTGGATTCGTATTGACAAGCCAATATGAGCCAAAGCCTTATGGCTTATGTATGCCATGGCATATTGATGGCAAAGTTAACATAAATGAATATTTTTTTACCATCATAAGTTTGACAAGCCTCAGTGTGGTGTTTAGACTGGCAACGTTTTTATTAATGCGGAGACCACGAACGTGGGCACAGTATCCAGTGACAGTTGTTGGTTATCAAAGTTGATAACCGTTCGCCTTTGGAACTAATGATTCGCATGTCATCTAAAACATGAGTCGTTAGCTTTTTTGGCGCGAAGCGGCTCATGATTTATCTTTACGGTATCTATATCGCTTCACTACATTTTGTCCCCTTTTTGTCATGAATCACTGTCAAGGTGAGATGACAAAGGATTTTTGGTGGCAGTAAAATTAATTAATCAGTATTGTGCGCAGCCAATGGCCGTGCAAGATGATGCTGCTTAATCAATATTGCTGTTTCACCTAGCTTGCGTTTGTCTCACTAACTGGGAGAACGTTATGACACGATTGAATCCACAAGAATTGCGCTTTGCAGTTCGTACCTTATTGCTATCACATGATTTTGACACTTTAGAAAGCGTCATTAAAAGCACACGTCCTATTGATTTATCTGAATGTTTGGCTGAATGGCCTGCAAATGAAGTGGCAGGGCTGCTTAAATTAATGAACGGTGAAGTATTGGCTGAGGTTTTTGAAGAGTTTAACCACGAGTATCAAGATGAATTGGTTAAAAACTTTGATTCTGCTGATTTGTTAAAACTGCTACGACATTTGGCTTCTGATGAGCGTGTTGCGATTTTTATTCGCATGAGCCAAAACGATCGTACAACATTGCTACCGGTGTTAGCACAAGCCGAACGTGAAGAGATTTTAATGCTGTCGGCTTATCCAGATGGCACCGTGGGCAGCATGACCAGCGCGGATTATGTGCACGTTGGCAGCCAAGCCACAGTCGGTGAGGCATGGGAGCAAATTAAAAAGGGGGCAAACAGCAAAGAAGCGTTGTCCAATATTTATGTCACAGATGCCAAACGCCATTTACAAGGTGTGATCACGCTACAAGACTTACTGCTTTCAGATAACAATGAGTTGGTTGAGGCCATTATGTGTACGGATTTGATTTACTTAAATGCCAATTGTGAAGACAAAGAAGCAATGCACTTGATTGAACGGTATAACTTAGATGCATTGCCTGTGGTTGATGATTTGCAATGTTTATTGGGTATTGTGACGGTGGATGATGCAATGGAATTAATGAAAGACTCTGCTGCCGATTTGATTTCCAAAGTAGGGGGCAGTGCAGCCATGTCGGGTCCTGAGTTGGACTACCGTGAGTCTGGGTTTTGGCGCATGTTTACTGTTCGTGGTTTCTGGCTTGCGATGTTGACTTTGTTTGGTATTGTCACCAGTAATTTTGTTGCAGACCAAGAGGAATTATTAGAGCAAGTGATTATTTTGGCTGCATTCTTAGCGCCAATTGTTGACATGGGTGGCAATACAGGTAGCCAATCTGCGACGTTGGTGATTCGCTCAATGGCCTTGGGTGAAGTTAAGCTAAAATGGGCTGATTTTTGGTTTGTTATGAAAAAAGAGTTGCCCGTTGCATTGTGTTTGGGTTTGGGTATTGGCGCATTAGAAGTGGTCATGGCTTTCTTCTTTAAAGAAGGTGTGAACTGGGATATTTTGATGGTGATTGGTTTGTCGATGACCACAGTGACCTTTATCGGTGGTTTATTTGGCTTGGCATTGCCATTTGTGGCAAAACGTTTGAATATTGACCCTGCCACATTAAGCTCACCGCTATTGACATCGATTATGGACTTATTGGGTGTGGTGATTTATTTTGCCTTTGCTTATGCTTTTTTAGGTGATACATTAAAATCAGTTGTTTAATGGTGCATTCATTTAAACCAATAAAGGGGTTTGTATGACTTTAGCTGTGATTCAGAATTTCGACTTGCAAGCCAGTTTGGATACCTTGGTGAGCTTGTTATCGGCTTTCGTGCTGGGCTCTTTTATTGGCTTTGAAAGACAATATCGACAACGCACTGCAGGACTGCGAACCAATGTTTTGGTGTGTGTTGGCGCTGCGTTATTTGTGGATATTGCCAATCGAATTTTTCAAGTGGTTGGTGGCAATTATTCAGCCATACAAGTGGTGGCTTATGTGGTTTCTGGCGTTGGCTTCTTGGGCGCTGGTGTGATTATGCGTGAAGAAGGCAGTGTTCGTGGGATTAATACGGCTGCGACCTTATGGTGCTCAGCAGCCGTTGGTGCTGCAGCTGGTGCTGATTTGTTATTTGAAGCCACGGTTGGAACCATGTTCATTTTATCTGCCAATACTTTGTTGCGACCCATTGTCAATGCGGTGAATAAGCAGCCTTTCGATTGGAATGCTGTGGAACTTAGCACCATGATTGCCATTATTGTTGACAAAAATGCGCAAAAAGACACTTTGAAAATGGTCAATATTCAGCTACAAAAACGCTTATTGAGTTTTCAACACATTGACATTCATGCTTTTGGTGATGATGAAGTAGAAATTGAGTTGACGTTAACTGGCAAGTCAGTTGAACAACAAACTTTGGATGGCTTGATTCATGAAATTTTAAAAATGCCCATGGTGCAACAGGCATTTTTAACGCATCAACTCAAAGAGTAAGGTTTTTAGTTGGTTCCATACAATACGCCCATGCAGAGCAATGCATGGGCGTATTGTATGGGGTGTTAATGTCAAAAAATGACAAAATAAAAGACGGTCTATTTGTGATTAAAAACTTGGCACAGCTGTTTGGTTAGTTTTTCTGCACCAATGTTTTGACAGCCTGAGGTATTTTGCCCGCACCACATGGGAGTAAAATTAACATTGCCTTGTTGTTTTGCCAAGCTTGCAATGCGACTCATAAAGGGAGCGGCATACGGGAAATCCAGTGCTTGTGGGTGTATATACTGCAATTTTGTCATGATGGGATTGACAATGCCACGAGCAGGGCGACCAGTGTAAATATTGGTGATGGCTGTATGTTGTTGGCTGGGGTCGGATAGTAAGGCTTGTCGGTGCTCAGCTGTGACCGAGCTTTCTTCGCATGCTAAGAATACTGTTCCCATTTGTACGGCACTCGCCCCTAAAGTGAGGGCAGCCTGAATGCCTTGTGTATTGGCAATGCCACCTGCGGCAATTACAGGTTTGTTTACGGCAGCGACAATCTTAGGCAGTAAGGCGAATGTGCCCACTTGCGTGCTGATGTCAGGGTGTAAAAACAAACCACGATGACCACCAGCTTCCAGTCCTTGTGCAATAATAAAATCAGCACCATTTGCATCTAGCCAAATGGCTTCTGCTACAGTGGTGGCGCTTGACATGATTTTAATGCCAAGCGCTTTAATCGCTTGAATGTGCTCGGGAGAAGGTAGCCCAAAATGAAAGCTAAGTAAAGGTGGTTTGAAGTGCCGAATGATGTCAAGGTGTTGGTCATCAAAAGGACGTCTGGCTGTTAAAAGATCAATATTTTCAAAGTCAGCACCATATTCTTGAGCAAAAGGTTCAAGAATGGCTTGCCAGTTCAGTGCTTTATGGCTATCTAATTCAGGCATGGCATGAGCAAAAAAATTGACATTGAGCGCAGGTTTGCCAAGGGCTTGCCATTCTTGTAAAAGACTGACAAGCTCGTCGTGACTTAATGTGGCTGTGGGTAATGAGCCCATCGCGCCTGCAGAACTTACAGCCAATGCCATGGAGAGGCTTTGTGAGCCAGCCATGGGAGATTGTATCAGAGGGAATTGGGTTCCTAAAAAACAAGTTTGCTCCATACTGACTCCTTTTAATGATCTGTCTATGCCATTCAGTGTTGAATAATGGGCTGCACCAATACCCAAGGGGCGACTACACAAGCCCACATCATTTGATTTTTGTCGAACCAGGCTTGAGCTAAGGCTTCTGTGACCAAGCCAAAACGCTGTTCTTGATTGTAGCGTTGTAAAGCTTCGGCGTTGTCTTCACTGACATATTGTGCGATTTGTAATAAATCCAAATCGGCAGCAACATACACAGCAGAGCCTCTGGCAAAATGGGTCTGTAACTCATGCCATGGCATCTGAGCTGTTTCCATATTCAGTTTTTCAGTTACGGACAGTTGGTCTAGAATGTCGATATTGTTTGTTTGTGCGTCCATTGTGATGCTCTTTATTGCCTAACAAGAAAGCCTAATTGTAGCAATGTTTTGACCGTCACGGTACTTGATAGCATTTTTAATGATCCATACTCTTGTTATGTTAAAACCCCATGATTTTATTCATGGGGTTTTGCAATGGGTATTCAATCATGTGTTAATAATGTTTATGGGTTTTGTAAAAGGACTCCGAACAATCTTTGAGCAATTGAATCATGCATTGCGTCTCTGGATGTTCGCTAAGAGATTCTGGTGCACCCACATACATGGAATTAAAGCGTTCCGATAATTGTTCAAGCATAATTTGTTTGAACGTGCCATTTTTCAACTCATCGGCTACCATGTAATAAGGCATCCAAGCATAACCCAATGTTTGTTCTATCAAGTCTTTGGCTGTGGCAAAATGAGTGACAGTCCAGCGTCGTGGGCTACCAAGCCAGCCAATGGTTTTGTCTTGGCGCATGGCGGAATTTCGCAAGACAATTTGACGGTGGCTGCGCAAATCATCAAAGCCAAAAATATGTTTGTTTTGTTGCCAAATGGCATGGTTTTTATGGGCCACACAAATTAATTTGGCGGTACAGAAAAACTGATTACTGTGTTCTGGTGGCATTTCCATGCCAATGGCCAATTCAACTAAACCATCCATCAGTAACTCATAGCTGCCTGAAAGGCTGGTTTCATAAAAACGAATCCGATGTTGCGGGTAATAGGCTTCGAATTTCTCAAAAGCATCAAAGACAATTTGTGTGGGCACCGTCATGTCAATGGCCACAGCAATCTCGGCTTGAACTTCTGGATCAAATTGGGAGGCAGTCGTTTCTAATTTACTGGCAATGTTCAGTAAATGTTTTGCTTGAGGTAAGATGCTTTGACCTAACGGGGTTAGGACAGCTTTGCGACCTTCTAATACAAACAAGTCTTGACCTAGCAGTGATTCCATTTTGCTAATGGCATGACTAATGGCCGATTGTGATTTGTTCAAATGCTCTGCTGCTGGTGCAAAACCGCCAGTATCAACGGTACTGACAAAGGCACGCCATTGATCTAGGCTAATTCTAGAGTACATCATAATAGTCGCATTTCTCAATTGTATATTAAGTTAAATAGTCTAGTGGGTGCTGGTGTTGTGAAAGGTCGCCATGCTTTTGCTGGGTTGGCTTTGCCACTTTTATTGTTTCAATGATTATAGCTGAAAAACCGCTGATATGGCGTTATCGCTTGTTAAGATAGCAAGTTACCTGTTGTATTTAAATACCATTGTTTTATAAAATCAATAGACTAGTGACAGAAGGGTGATGATTGAGGATAAAACAAGCCCCCCAGTGATGTCATCACTGGGGGGCTTGGCACTTCATGTGATAGGGGTGTTAGTTCAATGCTGCTTTTTCTTGTTTTTGCATTTCAAGATAGGCTTCAGCCGTTTCGCGTTCTCGTTTGGTTTGTTGGCGAATCATGAAGTAATTCATAAAAATCACCAAAGTACCCACCACTGCAATAATCAAAGTTGCTAAGGCATTCATTTGAGGATCCAAGCCCAATTTGATTTTGGAGAAAATCACTTGGGGCAATGTTGCTGAACCAGGACCTGATAAGAATGATGTTACCACCAGATCGTCCAAAGACAGCGTAATACCCAATAAGAAACCAGAAGCAATGGCCGGTGCAATCAAAGGCAAGGTAATCACAAAAAATATTTTAAGTGGTCTTGCACCCAAATCCATTGCTGCATCTTCGAGTGATTGATCAAGCTCAGCCAAACGAGAGCGAATCACAACCGTAACATATGCCATACAAATGGTGGTATGGCCCAACCAAATCGTAAACATGCCTCGTTCAAAATACAACCAGCTTAGCGCAGGGGTATTTTGCAAAAACATTTGGATTTGGATAATCAAAAGCAACATGGATAAACCCGTAATCACTTCAGGCATCACCATGGGCGCTGTGACCATACCAGCAAACAAAGTACTGCCTTTGAAACGGCGCACGCGTGCCAAGGCATAACCTGCCAATGTTCCCAAAATCACAGCAGCCAATGATGAGAGCAAAGCCAAGCGAATAGACAACCAAGTGGCATTGAGAATCACGCTGTTGCCAGCCAAAATGCCATACCATTTGGTTGAAAAGCCGCCCCAAACCGTCACCAGTTTAGATGCATTAAACGAGTAAACGACCAAGCTGATTAATGGGATGTACAAAAATGCCAATCCCAAGAACAAACTGGCTCGTAAAAACCAAGTTGAAGAACGGTTGTGTTTCATGCATTGGCCTTTCTTTGCAATTCACGATTTTCGTATCGGTGAAATAAGCTAATGGGTAAAATCAGCAACAGAACCATAATCACCGCAATGGCAGATGCCAGTGGCCAATTGTTTTGGTCAAAGAAGGCATTCCAAAGTACTTTACCAATCATTAGGTTTTCAGGGCCGCCAACCAGTTCAGGTACCACGTATTCACCTACAGCAGGAATGAATACCAACATAGAGCCTGCAACAATGCCTGCGCGAGACAGGGGCAGTGTAATGGTTAAGAATGACTTAATTGGACCAGCCCCCAAATCACTAGCAGCTTCAAGCAAACTAGGGTCATGTTTTAGTAATTGTGTATACAACGGCAAAATCATAAATGGCAAATAACCATAAACCATCACCAAAATCAAAGAAAATTGATTGTAAAACATGTCGATGGGCTTATCGATAAAACCTGCGGACATAAGCCAATTGTTGATTAAGCCATTGGTACTGAGCAAGCCCATCCAAGCATAAACGCGCAATAAGAATGATGTCCAAAATGGCAACATAATTAAAAGCAATAAACCATTGCGTCTGTGCGGTTTGGCATGTGCGATGGCATAAGCGATTGGGTAGCCGAACAGCAAACACAACAAAGTGGTAATAACGGCAATTTTTAAAGATGAAAAGTAAGTTTGCAAATAAATATTGCTACTAACATCAGCGCCAAAAGGGTTTAATAAGCTGCCCAAACTGGAGAAGAAATTACTAAAAATATCGGTGTAATTTAGGTAGTTTAGGGTAATCAACACTGAACCCATGTCAGGATCAGTGGTAACCAAAGGCACATAGGGTGGAATGGCAATGGCTTGTTCTGAAAAACTGATTTTTAATACCAAGAAAAATGGCAATAAAACCAGTAAAAGCAGCCACAGGTATGGAAATCCTACCACCAGTTTTTGTCCCACGCGGTTAGCAAGTGTGGATTGTATGCTCATCAATGAACTCCTAACAATTAGCTAAACAAAGGCACGGGCATGGTGTCGTGCCAGCTAATGTAAACCACATCATCCCAAGTTGGTGGGGTTTCATCTGCTAAGAACCAGCGTGATGAAGCCACAACACTTTTAATGATTTTTCCCGTTGACAATTTGATGTGATACACAGCAAAACTGCCTAAGTAAGCGATTTCCTTAACCGTGCCTTCTGCCCAGTTAAACTCAGCATTTTTAGGAGCGGTTTTAGATAACATCACGTTTTCAGGGCGAATGCTGAGTGCAATTTCAGCTTCTTCAGGGCCGGTAATGCCATGACCTAAACGAAGCGGATTGGGGAACTCTTCGCTTTTGATATCCACATAGTCGGTTTCATATTCGCTAACATAGCCTTCAATGATATTGGTTTCACCAATGAATTCAGCTGTGAAGCGGCTGTTTGGAAAGTCATAAACTTCAGAAGGTGTACCCACTTGCTTTAATTGACCTTCGGCCATAATCGCCACTCGTGTGGCCATGGTCATGGCTTCTTCTTGGTCATGGGTAACCATCATGCAAGTGACACCAACTTGTTCTAAGGTGTTGACCAATTCCAATTGGGTTTGTTGGCGCAGTTTTTTGTCCAAAGCACCCAAAGGCTCATCCAAAAGCATCAGCTTTGGACGTTTAGCCAGTGAGCGGGCCAAAGCAATACGTTGCTGTTGCCCACCGGAAAGTTGGTGTGGTTTGCGTTTGGCATATTTGCTCATTTGAACCAATTTGAGCATTTCTTCCACGCGAGCCTTAATCTCGTCTTTGGACATTTTATCTTGTTTAAGTCCAAAGGCGATATTCTGCTCGACAGTCATGTGTGGGAACAGTGCATAGCTTTGAAACATCATGTTAATCGGGCGATCATAAGGCGCCAAATGGGTGATGTCTTGTCCATCCAGAATGATTTTCCCAGATGTTGGGGTTTCCATACCTGCTAACATACGCAACAAAGTGGATTTGCCACAACCAGAGCTGCCAAGTAGGGCAAAGATTTCATTTTTCTCGATATTCAAATCAATATCGTCTACTGCGTAGTTATCACCGAAGGTTTTTACTATGCCCTGTATTTGTAAATAGGGCTTAGATGTTGTTGTTTGGGATTTTGGTGTTTGTGTCATATTCGAAAACACTCCATGTAATGGGTAAAACTTTGCTCAAAACAACAAGAATGAGCAACCGTTTGCTGATGCAAATGTACATTGTTTGAATCAGGGTGCGATTGTAGTAGAGCAGCGCACTTAGGGCAATGAATATTATTGGTATTTTGCGTTTTAAATATACGGCAATGCAACAAGAAATTGAAATTGTTTAAAATTTAATTGGTATTGAAAAATTGAAATTTTTTGAAAAAATTACATCAAAGAATCATTGGTTTGCTCAGGTTCGTGCGGTTATGCATATGTTCTTGATTCTCAAAAGCCAAAGAGAGGATTGTTTACTTGTTCTGATTGGATAAAATTTGATTTATTTTTTTATTTTTTAGAGTCACTTAAGGGACTTTTTTTATCATAAATAAACAAAGTAAATACCCATTTATCCTGTTTTTTTAGGTGCGCATGTTTTTATGACGTCAAGATTGTGCTTGGCTGCTTGTTAGAAAAAGGGAAATGGATAATTGCTTAAAATGGCGAATGGGCTTGCAAAAAACGCCCTGAAAGGGTAAATAAAGGCATCCATAAACAAAAGATGACCACAAAAAAAGCAGTCAGTTCATCTGACCAATAATAATAGCAATAGAATAGGGAATGTTGTTGCACCATGAATATTACTTTGAATAAACGCCAGTACCCCATCGAATTACCGCATATTGTGGCAGCCATTGTTGCCATGATTGTTTCTTATGGCAGCTCAGCCATCATCATCTTTCAGGCTGCCTCTGCTTTAGGTGCCACTCCTTTAGAAATTAACTCGTGGTTAACTTCATTGGCCATTGCTTGCGGCATTGGAACGATTGTGCTTTCTTTGGCGTTTCGCAATCCTATTTTGGTCGCATGGTCAACGCCAGGAGCGGTTTTGATTGCAACCACGCAAGGCATTTCCATGCCAGAAGCCATCGGAGCATTTGTGGTCAGTGCTTTTTTTATGGCGGCATTGGGTTTTTCTGGCATGTTTGCCAAATTGGTAAAGTGGATTCCACCGAGTATCGCCAGCGCCATGTTAGCTGGTATTTTATTGCGCTTTGGCGTGGGAATTTTTGATGCCATGAACACCGAATGGATTTTGGTGTGTTTGATGTTGGTGACGTATTTGTTGGTGCGCATTCGCCTACCACGCTACAGTATTATGTTTATGCTGCTGATGGGTTTCACTTATGCATGGCTGTCTGGAAAAATGCAGTTAGATACCATACATTGGGTTGCGCCTACCTTGCAGTGGTTGTCACCTGAGTTTAAGTTAAGCAGCATTTTAAGCGTGGGCTTGCCACTTTTCTTGATTACCGTTGCCACACAGCAAATTCCGGGAATTTCTGTTTTGCGTGCATATCAGTATCAGACACCTGCATCACCATTGATTGCAGTGACAGGTTTGATAACTTTGGTATTGGCTCCTTTTGGTGCTTTTATGACCAATTTAGCTGCCATCAGTGCTTCTATTTGCATGGGCAAAGATGTTGACCAAGATTCTGGTAAGTGTTTTATGGCAGCAGTGTGGGCTGGGGTGTTTTATTTGGTTTTGGCTTTGTGTGGCGGCATGGTGGTGGCTGTATTTGCTGCCTTGCCAAAAGAGTTGGTTTTGGCCATGGCAGGGATTGCTATCTTGGCAACACTCAGTGCGAATTTGGCCAATGCAGTTGAAGACCCTGTGACGCGAGAAGCATCACTGATTACCTTGTTGGCATCTGCTTCTGGTTTGCATTTTTTGGGTATCAGCGGTGCATTCTGGGGGTTGTTAATGGGGATTGTGGTATACAATTTCAGTATGAAACAAAAGTAACCCATTCATAAGATGGGTAGCGATAAAAACGCATGATTCATGATGCCGCTTAAGGCATGCTTATTTTCACCATTGTATAAAGATGACATTGCATATGTTTAAAAAAATTCTGCTTCCTTTTTTATTGGTTCTCATGCTCAGCAGTTGTGGCTACAACACATTGCAGCAGCAAGATGAGGCCGCGAATGCCGCTTGGGCCAATGTATTGAACCAATACCAACGCAGAGCAGATTTGATTCCCAATTTGGTGCAAACAGTCAAAGCCTATGCCAAACATGAACAAAGCGTTTTAACCGATGTGACCAATGCAAGGGCAAAAGTAGGCTCAATGCAAATCAATGCTGATGAGTTAAATAATGAAGAGAAGGTCAAAGCATACAATCAAGCACAAAATGAACTGGGCGGTGCTTTGTCACGGTTGTTGGTGGTTTCTGAGAATTATCCGGATTTAAAAGCAGATGCCAATTTCCGTGAATTGCAAGCGCAATTAGAAGGCACGGAAAATCGCATTAGCTTGGAGCGTAACCGCTATATCCAAGCCGTGCAAACCTACAATACAACCGTGAGAAGCTTCCCAAGCAACTTAACGGCCAAACTAACCGGCATGAAAATCCGCCCGAATTTTAGCGTTGATAATGAGCAACAAATTCAAACTGCACCTCAGGTTTCATTTTGATGTTGTTTTTGCGTAGTCGTTTGATCATGCGCATTCAAGACATTGTGTTGTCATCGCTATTGGCTTTGGTATTGACAGGCAGCCTGTATGCAAAAGAAACGGGGTCGGTAACAGCCATTCCCCAATTGGTGATGCCCGTGATGGATACGGCCAATATGATGAGCCCTGCGACAAGAGAGTCCTTAAGCCAATCATTGCAAGTGTACTCACAAAAGCAAGGCAGTCAAATTGCAGTGTTGACCGTACCTACGCTGACGGATGAAACACCGTTTGAATATGGAACGCGGGTCATGGAAG
>JASLBZ010000073.1 GCA_030146285.1 Neisseriaceae bacterium
GCAGTTGAACAGGGCAATGGTGGCTTTTTGGTGATCCGCCGTCCATTTCCATCGTTGCTGCGCACCATTTGGAATGACGATGCACGTTTTGTATCCACTTATTTCCCAGAAGAGTTTGATAACAAACTTTACTTAGCAGGGGATTCTGCTAACCGAGATGAAAATGGTTATATTTGGATCATGGGACGTGTTGACGATGTCTTGAATGTTTCTGGCCACCGTTTGGGTACGATGGAGATTGAGTCAGCACTGGTGGCAAACCCATTGGTGGCTGAAGCTGCAATTGTCGGTAAGCCACATGATATCAAAGGCGAGGCTGTCGTTGCTTTTGTGATTTTAAAAGGCGAGCGTCCTACTGGTGAAGACGCGCAAAGAATTGCTGCTGAATTAAAAAGCTGGGTTGCCCATGAAATTGGTAAGATTGCCCAACCAGATGAAATTCGATTTGGTGACAATCTGCCGAAAACCCGTTCTGGCAAAATTATGCGCCGTTTACTGAGATCATTGGCAAAAGGTGAAACCATTACCGCCGATATTTCAACTTTGGAAAATCCACAAGTGATTGCACAATTACAAGAGGCTGTTTAATCCTGTTGTGACATGATTGCCAAACTAGCCCCCATCTTCAGTTTTAAGATGGGGGTTTTTTATTGTCCAATGTACAGTGATTCAGTGCACTCAAGTCATATTGACATGAATAGAACAAGGATTATTGACCATGATTTTGGCAGTTTAAATTGCAAATGATGGGTGCTGATTTAAATTTTTGATTTTATTTTTTTTGAATATTGCGAAAATTGGACTGATTCATACAGAATGCATGGCTTATTTTTAGAATTTATTCTGTATTCAGTGCAGTATGCCGCTATTTTTTGCCTAAAAAGCCGTTACAAACCCCAATGCAGCTTAAAAATAAAAATAATATTATATACAATCTACAGTATTTCATATGAATAAACTGAGTATTTTATTCTGAAACTAATTCATATGCTAATGAGTTGGTGTGACAGCAGGAAAATCATGCGAGGGCAAAACGAGCGTGCAATTTGAAGACGCAATAGCGTGCCTTAAAAAGGCTCAGTTGTGCACAAAAAAACCAAATAGGATGTGTTAGTAAACACAAAGTAGGCCAGTGAGATGTGCGGCAACGATGAAGCATAGGCATTTGATTGCTATCTAATAATTTTATTTTTGTTCATGTTTTTTCTTCAATTGCAAAAGCGACTGTGCACTCGATGCATGAGTTTTGAGAAAGTCTTAATCTGAAAATAGACCAATGAGCTGGTTAAGTGAGTCTTCAATAAATTCGTGAGGGTGTTTTTTGGGTTCAAGTTTTGGCTTGTAAACTTTTAAATTATGAATATGTGAATTACTTTTTTGTTTGTATGCTATGTGGGAATTTGGTGGTGTTTTTGTGATGCTTTTTTGAGCTTTAATTTTAATATTTGTATTCAAAATCAATGGATTGCATTTCATTTTAAAAAGGGATACTCAAGTTCATTCTTTTGTAGTAACCTAGGCGCCCTAAGAAGAAAAGTACTGACATAACAAAGTACAAAACATACAAATAAAATATTGGAGGATATATATGACTATGGCAAAAAGGGAAACCTGGAGTAATCAATTACTCTATATTTCAACAGTGGCAGGCGCAACAATTGGTTTTGGCGCGACATGGCGCTTTCCATACCAAGTAGGGCAAAATGGTGGTGGTGCATACTTATTGGTATTCATGATTGCCATGGTTGTTCTTGGCGTACCCATGCTAATGGCAGAGCACGTTATCGGACGACGCTTACACACCAATACCATTGATGCGTTTAGTCAAGGCAATATTGACCATCCGATTTCTAGATGGTGGAAGGGCATTGGTGTTTTGGCCATTATCGGTGCTTTTGGTATTTTGGCTTATTACATGGTTTTAGGTGGCTGGGTATTGGGCTATATTGTTGATATCCTAAAAGGAACCATCGACTTATCAAAACCGATTCAAAACAATGATATTGCGACGTTTTTCACTGCATCGATTACCAATTCATGGAAAATCAGCATTTTGACTTTTGTATTCGTTGCAATTAACTATTACATTTTGACCAAAGGCATTATTCAGGGTATTGAGAAGTTAATTTCTCGCATCATGCCTTTATTCTTGGTTATCTTGGTGGTGATGGTGATTTATTCATTGCAATTGCCAAATGCCAAAGCCGGTGTTGAGTTCTATTTGATTCCTGATTTTAGCCGCATCAATGCCGATATTTTCTTGCAAGCTTTAGGTCAAGTCTTCTTTGCTTTGAGTTTGGGTTTTGGTGTGATGATTACCTTGGCTTCTTATTTGAATAAAAAAGAAAACATGGCCAAAATCAGCATGATTACGGGTGTCATTAATACCACGATTCCGTTAATGTTGGGCTTTGTGATTTTCCCTGCATTGTTCTCGGTAAACATGCAGCCAACGGCTGGACCTACTTTGGTATTCCAAGCATTACCAATTGTATTTTCGAATATGCCTTTTGGTACTGTGTTTGGTTTGATGTTCTTCTCATTGTTAATCTTGGCAGCCTTAACCACTTCATTAACCATTTATGAAGTGATTATCACGACCTTGGTTGAAAAAACAAAATTCAACCGCCGTGCCGCCACCATTATTACCTTATTGACGATTTTCTTCTTGGGTAACTTACCAAGCGTTTTATCCGATGGTCCTTGGAGTGATGTACGTATCTTTGGTATGTCTATCTTTGATGCTTTTGACTCTATTAGTGCCAACGTTTTCTTTATTTTAACCAGCTTCTTGTCTTGTATCTTTATTGGTTTTGTATTGAAAAAACGCTTATTGGTAGATGAAATTACCAATGGTAATAAAGTAAATCGTAAATTAGCCGTACCGCTTTACTATTATATTAAATACGTTATTCCATTGATTATTGCGGTGATCGCTATTGCGAACTTTGTTTAATCGCTAAATGATTCAAAAAAGCCCTGATAGATTCAGGGCTTTTTTGTGCCTATTCATTATATTGGTACATGATTTCGGTCTTCATTTTTATGCACACATTCAATATGGTCTCATGCCATGAAAAGCAATATCACTAAGTATTTTTTCATGACAAAGTATGTGACTAGATTGGTATTTTATCTTCATGTTGCCCATTAACCAAAGAGCGTATTGGTATCTGGCATCCTGTAAAACAACATTATTATCAAACAATACCCATTGGTTTTAGGGTTTTAAATGACATTGCTGTATATTAAATGACATTGTTGTATATTAAATGACATTGTTATTGTTAAAGGAGTTGTTATGTCTTATCGTTTAGGCTTGATTTTGTTATCGATTTTTGCACTAAGTGCATGTGGAAAAAGCAATAGCAGTAGTGAATCAAAAGAACTGACGGGTAGCTGCAAGGCTGCTTACGAGCATTATTTAAAACAAGTCGCATCATTGCCGGCTGAAGCCATTAGATTATCTGAATCTATGGGTGTGACTTTAGAGGATGCCAAAAAGGCTACGCATGCACATTATGCAGAATCCTCCGATACTGAATGTGCGGATGAACTGAAAATGTACCAAGAAAATGGTGAGTAAGCCGATGCAAAAACTCAGTATTTTTTGGAGGTAAAATGAAGAATGCTTTAATTGAAAAAATGCTTGGCTTTGCCAAGGCTAAAAATCCGTATCTCATTCGCCATGAAAAAATGGCTGAATTAAACTATATTGAAGACAAAAAAGGTTATCAAGACTTTATAGAACACAGGCTTTATGAGCCAGC
>JASLBZ010000081.1 GCA_030146285.1 Neisseriaceae bacterium
GTTGCCGGAAGAGGTAAAACCGTACTGTTCCTTGTGCCGAGTCTGGCTCTGTTGAGTCAGACACTGGATGAATGGACGCAAGATACGCTGATAGGCCTGCGCTGTTTTGCTGTCTGCTCTGACAGTGATGTGGGTAAGAAAAACCATGATGACAATGTTGTTGTTGGTATCAGCGATCTGAAATATCCGGCGACC
This sequence comes from Neisseriaceae bacterium, assembly GCA_030146285.1. Classification (GTDB taxonomy): domain Bacteria; phylum Pseudomonadota; class Gammaproteobacteria; order Burkholderiales; family Neisseriaceae; genus JASLFS01. Next base: position 196 of record JASLBZ010000081.1, read on the forward strand.
ACGAATGCGAATAGCCTCGTCAAAGCGTTTAATCAGCCTGATATATTCGGCAGTGATAAGCCGCCTTATATGAACGTGGTGTTTTCTACCTACCACTCTGTTGAGGTTAATGCCTAAAGCAGCATAGCATTCTGGAATACTGTCCACCAAAATGCGCACGGCACGAATGTCATACAAGTCAGAGAAGTCTAACTTTTTCTTCACCATTTTTTTGTAAATGGAATAGATGTGTTTGGGGCGTCCTGCAACATTGCAATGAATGTCGTTTTGTTTCAGTTCATCTTCAAGAACATGAACAATATTATCAATATACTGAATGCGCTCGATGCGTTTTTCATCCAATAATTTGGCAATTTTGCTGTATGTTTCAGGGTTTTGATGGCGAAAGCACAAATCCTCTAATTCCCATTTGATTTGCCAAACACCCAAGCGATTGGCAAGAGGAGAGAAGATGTCCATGGTTTCTTTGGCCACAGCACGGTTGAGCTCTAAGTCTTTAGAGTTCGATAAGTAGTGCATGGTGCGGGTACGAATTGCCAGTTTAATCAACACCACACGAATATCAGAAACCATTGCCAAAAGCATTTTGCGCATGGTTTCTGCTTGATGTTGTTTTTCTTCTGGAGAATCTAATTTCTCGACATTGGCAAATTCAGTCAGTTTTTCAATCTGATCAATACCACCAACCAAATTTAAAATGGCACTGGTAAAGTGCTCTTGTAAGAGTAGCTGCCAATTGTCTTTGTACACTGGCAGCTCAGATAGCAAGGTCGCTGCAACGGCTTCAGAGGTTAAATTAAAATCAGAAACGATTAAGCTGGCAGTCAGTAGGTGAGGAATTAAAGGTTCGCCCACCATTGTAGTGGCATTGGCAGGGTAATGCTGTTGGGCAAACTGCAATGCTTTTTTAACTGATGCAATGTCATCGGTTGTGAAATGTGAGGGCAGATTTTCTAGCCACGTTGTTTCATCCGTAACCGAAACAAATTGTGAGCCCTTGCGTACCACTGCAACCATAATCAATCTTCTTATGTAAAAGGTTGTCGAATTGGTGTGTATTTTAGCGAAAAAAGCCGTTTTATGCCAATTATACTCGTACTATTGAAATGGCATGGGCTTAGTTAACATAGTCACGATTGCGGTTTTTCATGAAGTAAAAGGCCACCAATATTGAGCACAATTGTGCCATGATTAATGCGGCTGCTGTTGCTGACCAACCACCCCAAACAAAAATGAAACCACAAATAGATGCACCCAATGTGCCACCCAAATAATAAGACATATTGTAAATGCCCGTAGCCAAAGAGCGGCCTTCGGTAATGTGACTGGTAACAAAGTTAATGGTGCTAGATTGGGTAATAAAAACACCAGTGGATAAAATGGCCAAGCCTGCCACAATAATCCACAACTGTGTGGATAAGGTTGCTAACACGCCCATGCTGGAAAACAATAAGGCAGCAATAATGGTGCGTCTGGCCCCCATTTTTTGAATCAAAATAGAAGCGAGCGGGGTGATTACCGTACCAATTAAATACACAATAAAGATGTTGGCCAAAGCACCAGAACTCAGATTAAAAGGTTGGTCTGCCAAGTACACATTTACATAGGTAAAACCACCGACCAATGAGAAAAATACACATGCCCCAGCACTACAGGCTGCCAGTAAATTGGGGTTACGCAAATGTTTACCCAGTGTTTTGAAAGCCAGTTTAATATTGCGGTTGGGCGTAAAAAATTGAGATTTAGGCAAATACAGCACAATCACAATAGCACCAACCACATTCAAAATGCCTAAAATCCAAAATGCTTCCCGCCAGCCGATTAATTCTTCCAGATGACCCATCATAAATCGTCCCAAAAATCCACCCAGAACCGATCCAGAAACGTACATGGAAATGAGTTTGGTCATGGTTTTGCCACGAAATTCTTCACCTAAATAAGCCATCATCACAACTGTCATGCCAGGAACAAATAAACCTTGTAAAAAACGGTATAGCAAGATTTCATTAATCGATGAGGCAAAACCCATAATGACTGTGGGAATAATCAGTAAGCTCACCGATGAAACAATTAAGGCTTTACGGCCAATCGCATCAGATAACATTCCCACAAAAGGCGACATAATGGCAATTGCAAAAACGGTAATCCCAACCGTTTGCCCAGCCTTGTCTGCGTCCACATGAAAGTCCCGCATCATGGTTGGCAAAATGGATTGAATTGAATACACATTAATGAATGCAAAAATACCCACCAACATAGCGACAATCATGAGCATTACTGTGGGTTCGCGATAAGTATTGGGTGTTGTTGGTGGCGTTGTCATTGACTGGGCACTTCGTGAAGTAAAGTTAGTTTAGCCCTTAGGTTATACGCTGATTCATTTGCTTTGTAAAAGTGCTGCTCTGTGATTATTGCGGCTAGGCAGGCGCATGTACAAAGTTAAGTAAATATTGACTGAACGGTTTGGGGATGCCCAATGTTTGGATGTGTTGAATATCTTGTGCTCGTTGGTGCAATGGGTGTGAATTGTCTAAGCCAGTTAGTCGCATTGGAGTAATGAGAAGCTGTCGGTGGGTCAGTTTGTGTTCGAACATGGCTTCTTCGGTAAAGTCATCTAAGTTTAAATGATGGTTTGAAAGCCACTGGTTGGCTTGGGCATGGCTTTCTAAACTTGGGCAGCAAAACAATTGACCCCAAATGCCGGTGTTAGGGCGTTTTTCAATCAGTATTTTTCCATCTTGAAATAAGATAATCAGCCAATACAAGGTGATGGTTTGTACTTTGGTGGGTGTTTTTTTTCGGGGTAGGACATCAACCAAGTTGTCTCGTTTGGCAAGGCAAATGTCTTGCATCGGACATTGGGTACAAAGTGGTTTGCTGCGTTTACATACGGTTGAGCCCAAATCCATTAAGCCTTGGGTATAAGCAGGCATGTTTTTTTCTGATTCAGGCAATAATTGTTCTGCATGTTGCCACAAGGCATCCTGAAAGGCTTTGTCTTCTGGTTTGCCATCTAAGGCCAATACGCGACATAACACCCTTTTAACATTGCCATCCAAAATGGTTTCGCGTTGATTGAATGCAAAAGCACTGATGGCTGCAGCTGTTGTTCTGCCAACGCCAGATAAGGTTTCTAATTCTGCTCTGCTTTGTGGGAATTGGCCATTAAATACGGTGGCAATGCGGATAGCAGCATTGTGTAAGTTTTTAGCGCGGCTGTAATAGCCAAGCCCTGCCCACAAGGCAAAAACACGCTCTAAAGACGCATTAGCCAAATCTTGGACGGTGGGGAAGTGATGTAAGAATGTGTCGTAATAACTAAGAACAGTGCTGACTTGGGTTTGTTGTAACATGATTTCAGACAACCAAATTCGATAAGGGTCGCTGACTTGCCAAGGCAAATTATGTCGTCCGTGAGTTTTTTGCCAAGTCAGCAGTTTTTTTGCAAAGATATTGTTAATATTTGTTAAGTTTTGTATGGACATAAACCGCATTCAAAGAAGAAAGACTTAAGGTACAATAGATGCTTATTTTGACATAACTGAGTAAAAAATGGCTGATTTTAATCTATTTGTACCTTGTCCTCGCGGTCTTGAAACTGTATTGGCAGCAGAGCTGGCTCAATTACCATGCCGTAATATTTTAGCAACAGATGGTGGGGTTGCTTGTCGAGGCGACTTATCAGCTGTTTATTTAATCAATTTGCATTCTCGAATCGCCAGCCGAGTATTGATTGAAGTGATTCGCGGTCGCTATCGCAATGAAGCCGATATTTATGATTTGGCCAAAAAAGTGCGCTGGTTTGATTGGTTTTCTGTGGATGACACCATTAAGGTGAAAGTTGAAGCGAAAAGAACGAATTTGCGCCGTTTGGATGTTGCTGCTTTAAAAATTAAAGATGCTGTTTGTGATGTGTTTCGAGATGAGTTTAATAAACGCCCAAGCGTAGACAAAGCCCGTCCGGATATCCGCATTCAAGCATTTTTGCAACAAGACAGCGCAACTTTATTCATTGACACCAGTGGTGAGGCTTTGTTTAAACGTGGTTATCGCACCGGTACGGGTGATGCGCCTTTGCGCGAGAATTTGGCTGCCGGCATGTTGCTTTTGGCTGGCTACAATGGCTCACAGGTTTTGCTAGATCCAATGTGTGGTAGTGGCACGATCGCGATTGAAGGGGCGATGATTGCCAGCAATATGGCGCCCGGTATTTTACGTGAATTTGCATTTGAGAAATTCAAACAGTTTGACTCACCTTTGTTTGAGCGCCTCCTAGAAGAGGCTAAGCAGATGATTACTCAGCCAAAAAATGCCATTTTAGCAGGTGATATCAATCGATTTATACTCAAAGAGGCTATAAATAATGCCGAAAGTGCTTATGTCGACGATTACATTGATTTTAAAACCTGCGATGTTTTAGAATGGAATTCTCAAGCACAAACAGGTCTGATTGTAAGCAACCCACCGTATGGTGTGCGTTTGGAAGATGAAGCGTTCTTAGATGCACTTTATCCACAAATGGGCAGTTGGTTGAAACAACATTTCACTGGTTGGACGGCTTGTTTTTTAAGTGCGGATAAGAATCTAACCAAAGGGTTGCGCTTATCGCCTCGCAATAAGTACCCATTGTTTAATGGTAACTTGGATTGCCGTTTATTCGTTCTCGAACTGGTGGCTGGCTCGAATCGCAAATAAACGTGGCGTTTATCTTAATATATCGCTGGTTTAAGTAGAAAGTTTGAAATGGAAAAAATTCGTATCGGTATCGTCGGTCACGGTAATTTAGGCCGTGGCGTAGAAGCATCAATT